>NZ_JBHSGG010000010.1:0-36329 GCF_042654365.1 Coralloluteibacterium thermophilum | reverse complement strand
CGAGAACTCAAAATCCGCCGGCCTTAAAACCGTGTGGGTTCGAGTCCCACCGTCGGCACCAGCACACAGGATGGCAACGTGGACGCCGCACTCCTCCCGGGTTTCCCTGCGGCCTCAGGCGGCCGGCGGAATCCGGTAGCCCAGGCTCTCCAGCAGGAAGTCGATCCGCCGGGCATTGCTCATCGTGGTGCCGCGCAGCCCGCAGGGCCACACGTCCAGCAGCGTGGTGCGGAGGATGCCCTCCAGCATGGTCTTGGTCATCACCGCGCAGTCTTCCGCCGTCATGTCCTGGCGGACCTGTCCCTGGGCGCGGGCGCGCTCGAAGATCGACACCATCTCGCGATGGCGTGAGGCCTTCTCGTCGTCGACGAATTCCTTGAACTCCCGCATCTCGTCCACGTACTCACAACGGTGGAAGAAGACATCGAGGATGGTGCGAACGTGGTCGTCCTCCAGCAGATCGCCGGTCAGGAAGTGCAGGAAGCTCCGCATGGCCGCCATGGGATCGCTCTCCGCCTCGCGGAGCATGCGCTCGCGCCGGTCGCCGAGCAGGGCGTCGACCCGCATGCCCATGGCCTGCAGGACGTCGCGCTTGTGCGCGAAATGCCAATACACCGCGCCCCGGGTCACCCCGGCGCGGCGCGCGATCTCCTCGAGGCTGCTTCGGGAGACGCCCTTCTCGTGGAAGACCTGCACGGCCGCGTCGAGGATGGCCTCGCGCGTCTGGGCGGCGTCTTCCTTCGTTCGTCGTGCCATGGGAAAGCGTTCGGTCCTGGCGGCTGCTGGGATCGCATCCGGCCGCCAAGCGGTACACAGATGCGGCGCGCACTCTACCCAACCTTAGGCCTACTTACAAACATTCACGAATGTTTGTATAGTGCACGACCCTGGGCGCCTGCTGCACCGCCGCACGAACGCGTCGTCGGCCGGACACGGCACGCCAACATCCTGTTTCCTTTCAGAAGAAGAAGGTCCATGCCCGTGCCGTCGCGTCTCCGCCCGATTCTCCTCGCCGCCGCCGTGGCGCTCGCCGTGTCCGCCTGCGGCGGCGGCGGCCAGCCCCAGGGCATGCCGCCCGCCCAGGTCTCCGTCATCACCCTGGAAGCCGCACCGGCGGCGATCGTCAACGAACTTCCCGGCCGCCTCGACCCGACCCGCGTCGCCCAGGTCCGGGCGCGCGTGCCGGGCATCGTCCTCGAGCGCGTCTTCACGGAAGGCTCGGACGTGCAGGCGGGTGACGTCCTGTTCCGCATCGACCCCGCGCCGCTGCGCGCGGAGCTGAGCAGCGCGGAGGCCGCCGTCGCCCAGGCCGAGGCGGACGCCTTCCAGGCCAACGCCCTGGCCCGCCGCTACGAGCCGCTGGTCGCCGCCAACGCCATCTCCCAGCAGGAATACGACGCCGCGGTCGCCGCCCAGCGGCTGGCGCAGGCGAGCATCGAGGCCGCCCGCGCCCGCCGCGACGTGGCGCGCATCAACCTGGGCTACGCGACCGTGACCGCGCCGATCTCCGGCCGCATCGGCCGCGCCCAGGTCACCGAGGGCGCCCTCGTCGGCCAGGGCGACGTCACGCCCCTGGCGACGATCCAGCAGCTCGACCCGATCTATGCCGACTTCACCCAGTCCGCGGGCGACCTCGCGCGCCTGCGCCGCGCCTTCGAGAGCGGCCAGATCCAGCAGGTCGACCGCGAGTCGGCGCAGGTGACCCTGCTGCTCGAGGACGGCACCGAGTACCCGCTGCCGGGCCGCCTGCTGTTCTCCGACGTCACCGTCGACCCGACCACCGGCCAGGTGGCGCTGCGCGCCGAGTTCCCGAATCCGGACGGCGTCCTGCTGCCGGGCACCTACGTGCGCGTGCGCCTGGAGCAGGCCGTGGCGACCGAGGCCATCACGGTCCCGCAGCAGGCGGTGCAGCGCAACAGCGGCGGGCAGACCTTCGTGACCGTGGCCGAGCCCGCGCGCGACGCCGACGGCCAGCCGGTGCAGGGCCAGGACGGCCAGCCGCAGATGGTGGCGGGGCAGCGCACGGTGCGCCTGGGCAGCACGCTCGGCGACCGCTGGATCGTCGAGGAAGGCCTGCAGGCCGGCGACGTGGTGGTGGTCGAGGGCTTCCACCGTGCCGCGCCGGGCACCCCGCTGATCCCCGCGCCCTGGCAGGGCGGTGCCGGCGCCGGGCAGCAGGCCTCCGCCCCCGGCCCGAACCCGGCGCCCCCGCAGGACGAACAGCCCGCAGGAGCAAGCGAAAGCCAGCCGCAGCCGCCCCGGCAGTAACCGCGCCGCGCCGGCCCGCCGCCGCGTCCCCGTGACGCGGCGCGCTTTCGAACCAGAGATACGACCATGCCCAATTTCTTCATCGACCGCCCGATCTTCGCCTGGGTGGTCGCGCTGTTCATCATCCTGTTCGGCCTGCTGGCCCTGCCGAACATGCCGATCGCGCAGTATCCCGACGTCGCGCCACCCAGCGTCGAGATCACCGCCACCTACCCCGGCGCGTCCGCCGAGCAGCTCGACGAGAGCGTGACCAGCCTCGTCGAGCAGGAGCTCAACGGCGCGGTCGGCATGATCTACTACTCGTCGACCAGCTCCTCCACGGGCCGCGCGACCATCACCGCGACCTTCGAGCCGGGCACCGATCCCGACATGGCGCAGGTCGAGGTGCAGAACCGCATCCGCCGCGTCGAGTCGCGCCTGCCGCAGCAGGTACTCCAGCAGGGCCTGCAGGTCGAGAAGGCCAACGCGGGCTTCCTGATGGTGGGCTCGCTGCTCTCCGACAACCCCGAGCTCGACCGCGTCGCGCTCGGCGACTACATGACGCGCAACGTGATCAACGAGATCCGGCGCGTGCCCGGCGTCGGCCAGGCCCAGCTCTTCGCACCGGAGCGCGCCCTGCGCGTGTGGGTCGATCCGGCCAAGCTCACCGGCCTCAACCTGCTGCCGTCCGACGTGTTCGCCGCCATCAACGCGCAGAACGCGCAGGTCTCGGCCGGCACCATCGGCGACCGCCCCTCGACCCCGACCCAGCAGATCACCGCCACGGTGACCGTGCGCGGCCAGCTCTCCACCCCGGAGGAGTTCGGCAACGTCATCCTGCGCGCGAACCCGGACGGCTCCACCGTGCGCCTGCGCGACGTGGCCCGCGTCGAGATCGGCGCGCAGACCTACCAGTTCTCCTCCTACCAGAACGGCGTGGAGGCGGCGGCGTTCGGCGTGCAGCTCGCGCCGGGTGCGAACGCGCTGGCCACCTCCGAGGGCGTGCGCGCCAAGCTCGAGGAGCTCTCGGAGTTCTTCCCGGCCGGCGTGCGCTACGACGTGCCCTACGACACCGCGCCGTTCGTGCGCATCTCGATCGAGAAGGTGGTGTACACCCTGCTCGAGGCGATCGTGCTGGTGTTCCTGGTGATGTTCCTGTTCCTGCAGAACATCCGCTACACCCTCATCCCGACCATCGTCGTGCCGATCGCCCTGCTGGGCACCGTCGCGGTGCTGCTGGTGATGGGCTTCTCCATCAACGTGCTGACCATGTTCGGCATGGTGCTGGCCATCGGCATCCTGGTCGACGACGCGATCATCGTGGTCGAGAACACCGAGCGCCTGATGGCCGAGGAAGGGCTGAGCCCCCGCGAGGCGGCGCGCAAGGCGATGCGCCAGATCACCGGCGCGATCGTCGGCATCACCCTGGTGCTGAGCGCGGTGTTCGTGCCGCTGGCCTTCATGTCCGGCTCGGTGGGCGTGATCTACCGCCAGTTCTCGGCCTCGATGGCGGTGTCGATCCTGTTCTCGGGCTTCCTGGCGCTGTCGCTGACCCCGGCGCTGTGCGCCACCCTGCTCAAGCCCATCGCGCACGGCCCCGCGCACCAGCGCGCGATCCGTCGCGGGCCGCTGGGCTACATGGACCGCTTCTTCAACTGGTTCAACCAGTTCTTCGACCGCACCACGCACCGCTACGAGCGCGGCGTGCGCCACGTCGCCGGCCGCACCGGCCGCTACATGGCCGTGTTCGCGCTGATCGTGGTGGTGATGGGCCTGCTGTTCGTGCGCCTGCCGACCTCGTTCCTGCCGGTCGAGGACCAGGGCTCGCTGCTGGTCGACATCCAGCTCCCGCCCAACGCCAGCGCCAACCGTACCCGCGAGGTCTCGCGCCAGATCGAGAACTACTACCTGGGCGACGAGGCGACCCGGCGCGAGGTCGCGGCGGCCTACGCCAGCGGCGACCGCGCGCGCATCGAGGCCGCGACGCGCGACCTGACCACGACCCAGCGCGCGGTCGAGAAGCAGATCGTGATCAACGGCTTCAGCTTCTCGGGCACCGGCCCCAACGCCGGTCTGTCGTTCGTGATCCTGCGCGACTGGGCCGAGCGCAACGCGGAGCAGTCGGCGCAGGCGATCTCCCAGCGCGCCATCGTCGAGCTGATGGCCATGATGGGCATCAAGGACGGCACCGTGCTGTCGATCGTGCCGCCGGCCATCCAGGGCCTGGGCACCAGCTCCGGCTTCGACTTCCGCCTGCAGGACCGCTCCGGCCAGGGCCATGCGGCGCTGCAGGCCGCGGCCGAGGAGCTGATGAACAAGGCGCGCCAGAGCGGCGTGATCGACCCGCAGTCGCTGCGCGTCGCCGCCCTCCCCGACGCCGCGCAGATCGAGGTCCAGGTCGACCGCGAGAAGGCCAGCGCCCTGGGCGTGTCGTTCTCCGACATCAACCAGACGCTCTCGATCTCGATCGGCTCGACCATCGTCAACGACTTCCCGAACCAGGGGCGCATGCAGCGCGTCATGATCCAGGCGGACACCGACTGGCGCATGGCGCCGGAGGACATCCTCCGCCTGTACGTGCGCAACGCGCAGGGCGAGATGGTGCCGATGTCCGCGTTCGCGACCATCGACTGGACCTACGGCCCGGTCGGCGTCTCGCGCTACAACGGCTATCCGTCGGTCAACATCTCCGGCGAGGGCATCGCCGGCGTCAGCAGCGGCACGGCCATGGCCGAGATGGAGCGGCTCGCCCGCGAGCTGCCGCCGGGCTTCGGCTTCGAGTGGACCGGCCAGTCGCTGCAGGAGCTCCAGTCCGGCGCGCAGGCGCCCATGCTGCTCGCGCTGGCGATCCTGGTCGTCTTCCTGGTGCTGGCCGCGCTCTACGAGAGCTGGTCGATCCCGCTGTCGGTGATCCTGGTGGTGCCGCTCGGCCTCGTCGGCGCCGTGCTCGCGGTCACCCTGACCGGCATGGACAACGACGTGTTCTTCAAGGTCGGCCTGATCACGATCATCGGCCTGTCGGCCAAGAACGCGATCCTGATCGTGGAGTTCGCCAAGGACCTGCACGCCGAGGGCAAGGAGCTGGTGGAGGCCACCATCGAGGCCGCCAGGCTCCGCTTCCGCCCGATCCTGATGACCTCGATGGCCTTCGGCTTCGGCGTGATCCCGCTGGCGCTGGCGACCGGCGCCAGCTCGGCGAGCCAGCGCGCGGTCGGCGTGGGCGTGCTCGGCGGCATCACCACCGCCACCGTGCTCGCGATCTTCCTGGTACCGGTGTTCTTCATCGTCGTCAGCCGCCTGTTCAAGCCCAAGACCACCACCCGCGACCGCTATCCGACGGCCTTCGACGCCGGGGACGGCGCGGCGCAGGAGCACTGATCCCATGACATCCGACCTCCTTTCCGGCGGCCTGCGCAGCGGGCTCGCCGTCGCCCTCGCCGTCGCCCTCGCGGGCTGCTCGATGGCGCCGCGCTACGAGCGTCCCGCCGCGCCGGTCGATCCGGCCTTCCCGGATGCCGCCGCCACCGCGGCGGCCGGCAGCGGCGCCGCGGAAGGCGCCGCCCAGCGCCTGGCGCCCGACATCGGCTGGCAGGAATTCCTGGGCGACCCGCGCCTGCAGCGGCTGGTCGAGCTGGCCCTGGTCAACAACCGCGACCTGCGCCTGGCCGTGCTCAACGTCGAGGCGGCGCGCGCGCAGTACCGCATCCAGCGCGCCGAGCAGATCCCGGGCCTCGGCCTGAGCGCGTCGGGCAACCGCCAGCGCGTGCCCGAGTCGCTCTCGACCACGGGCGAGAGCTACATCAGCGACCAGTACAGCGTCGGGCTGGGGCTGTCGGCCTTCGAGCTCGACCTGTTCGGGCGGGTGCGCAGCCTGCGCGACGCGGCGCTGGCCGACTACCTCGCGACCGAGCAGGCGCGGCGCAGCGCCCAGCTCTCCCTGGTGTCGTCGGTCGCCAGCGCCTACCTCAACGAGCGCGCGGCCGAGGAGCGGCTGGCCATCGTCGAACAGTCGCAGGCGACCTGGGAGGAGACCCTGCGCCTGGCGGAGCTGCGCTTCGACGCCGGAGCCGGCAGCGAGCTGGACCTGCGCCAGGCCCAGACCCTGACCGCCACCGCCCGTGCCGACCTCGCCGCCGCACGCCGCGCGCTGGCGCAGGCGCGCAACCTGCTGGTGTTCCTGGTCGGTCAGCCGCTGCCGGACGATCTCCCCCCGCCCCTGCCGCTGGGCGAACAGGCCATCCTCGCCGACATCCCGGCCGGCCTGCCGTCCGACCTGATCGAGCGCCGCCCGGACATCCTGGCCGCCGAGCAGTCGCTGCGCGCCGCCAACGCCGACATCGGTGCGGCGCGCGCCGCGTTCTTCCCGCGCATCACCCTCACCGGCAGCCTCGGCAGCGCCAGCACCGAGTTCGACAACCTGTTCGACAGCGGGACGCGGACCTGGAGCTTCGTGCCGCAGCTCTCGCTGCCGATCTTCGACGCGGGCCGCAACGTGGCCGGCCTCGACCTCGCCTGGGTGCGCCGCAACGCCGCCGTGGCCGAGTACGAGCGCAGCATCCAGCAGGCCTTCCGCGAAGTGGCCGACGGGCTCGCCGCCCGCGCCACGCTGGACGAGGAACTGGCCGCGCAGGACGAACTGGTGGAGGCCTCGCAGCGCCGCTTCGAGCTCAGCCAGTTGCGCTACGAGAACGGTATAGACAGCAATCTGAGCCTGTTGGACGCGCAGCGCTCTCTCTACACTGCGCAACAGGCGCTGCTGCAGACCCGACTCCTGCGACTGACCAGCCTGGTCGACCTCTACCGCGCACTGGGCGGTGGCTGGCAGCCCGGCGACGCCGCGGCGGAAGCCGCGGCCGATGCGCACGCGGTCTCCACGACGCGCCCCTGACCTTCACCTGCCCGTTCCGGAAACACCATTCATGCATCTGCGTGCCCTGCGCGCCCCCGTGGCCGCCCTGTCCCTCCTCCTGGGCTTCGGCCTCGCCGCGCCCGCCTCCTCCCAGAACTTCGAGATCGCCGGCGGCGTCGCCAAGAAGCACGAAGGCGAGACCACCGAGGTCTTCTCGGCGCACTGGCTGCCCGAGCTGCGCCGCTTCGGCAACGGCACCCTGCGCGCGGACGTCGCGGTCTACCGCGTGCAGGGCCGCGACGTGCGCGACACCGCGTGGCGACTCTCCGAGAACGTCAACGTGTTCGGCGCCGGCGCGCGCTGGGAGCACGACCGCGGGCTCTTGCTCGGCTTCGCCGTCGGCGTGCAGGACGGCTACACCGACGCGCTCTCCGGCGATCCGCAGTTCATCTCGCAGATCGGCTGGCGCTGGAACTGGCTCACGCTGAGCGTTCGCCACATCTCCAACGCCGGCTTCGAGAGCCCCAACCAGGGCGAGAGCTTCGTGATGCTCGGCGCGCGGTTCTGAACCGCCGCCGGCGGCGCGCGGTCGCGACGAAGGCGGGCTCCGGCCCGCCTTCGTCGTTTCCGGCCTTCGCCGGGCAGCCGGCCGCATCCGGCCGCGGCGCGGCGCCCTCGCCCGCTCGCGTCAGCGACGCGCGGCCAGCCAGTCGTGGATCGCCTGCGGCACCTCGCGCTGGGCGCGGCCGGAGACGTAGATGCCGATGTGGCCGCCGCGGAACGACAGCTCGCTGTAGTCCTCGCTGCCGACCCGCTCGCCCAGCGCGCGCGACGACGCGGGCGGGACGAGATGGTCGTGCTCGGCGTAGATGTTGAGCACCGGCGCGCGGATGTCCGCGAGGCGCACCTCGCGGCCGCCGATCTCGATGCCGCCCTCGACGAGGCCGTTGCGCTGGTAGAACTGCTTGACGAACTCGCGGAAGGCCTCGCCCGCCAGGTCCGGCGAATCGAAGATCCACTTCTCCATGCGCAGGAAGTTCTCCATCTCGACCGGGCTGTCGAGGATGTCCGCCATCTGCACGTACTTCTGCACCATCAGCCGCCAGGGCTTGAGCGAGAGGTAGGTCCAGTTCATGAGGTCGGCGGGCACGTTGCCGAGCGTGTCCACGAACAGGTCCACGTCGATGTGCCGCGCCCACTGCCCGAGCAGGTTGCCCTCGGTGTGGAAGTCCACCGGCGTGACCATGGTCACCAGACTGTTCACCCTGTCCGGTTCGAGCGCCGCATAGCACAGCGAGAAGCAGCCGCCCTGGCACACGCCGAGCACGTCCACGGCATCGACGCCGTGGCTCCTGCGCAGGTGGTCCACGCAGTCGCCGACGTAGCCCAGGATGTAGTCCTCGAGCGTCAGGTAGCGGTCGCTGCCGTCGGGATAGCCCCAGTCGACGATGTAGACGTCCTCGCCGCGGTCGAGCAGCCCCTTCACCAGCGAGCGGTCGGCCTGGAGGTCGGTCATGTACGGCCTGTTGACCAGGGCGTAGACGATCAGCAGCGGCACCCGGGCGGTCGGCGGGCGCTCGCCGCGGAAGCGGTACAGCACCATCTTGCCGTCGCGGTGGACCGCCTCCTTCTCGGTGGCGCCGAAGTCCACGTGGGCGAGCCCGGAGAGCGTCCGCAGGCCGGCCGCGAACTTGCCCTGCAGCCGCGCGAACTCCTCGGCCAGCGCCTCCGGGGTGATGTCGATGGGGCTGCGCATGGCTAGCGGGCGGTGCGGGGCGGACGCCGACGGCGGGAGGACGCGGGCGTCGCACTCTTGGCCGCCCCGGCGCGCCTGTCCTGGGCCTTCGACGCCCTGGCGGACGTCGCGGCGGTTTTCTTCGCGGCTTTCTTCGCGGCCTTCTTCGGCGCCTTCTCCGCCGCGGGCCGGGCCCCTGCGCGCGCGGCGGCCGCGGCCGGCCCGCCGTCGCCGCGGGCCTGCCCCAGCGCGGCTTCCAGCGCTTCGACGCGTGCACGCAGCCGACGCAGCTCGCGCCCCGCCTCGGCCAGCTTGCGGTAGGCCCCGTCGACCTCGCTGCGGCTGGGCATGCCGAGGGCACGGCAGGCGAGGTCGACCTCGGCCTGCACGCCCGCACGCAGGCGCATCTGCGCATCCACCAGTTCGCCGCAGACGCGCGCGAAGTCCTCGCCGCCGGCGACCTCGGCGTAGGCCTTCTCCGCCGCCTCGATCCAGACGTCGAACACGGCACGGGCGGAATCCAGCGCCTGGCCCGAGGCCGCCTGCGTCTCGAGCGCCTTGCGGAAGTAGTCGAAGGCCGCATCCGCGGCCTCGGCCATGAGTGCGGCGTACGCGGCCGCGCGCTGCTGCAGCTCGGACTGCGCCTGCATCAGGCGCTGCCAGCGCACCTGGTGCTCGCGCGAGACGCCGACGGCGACGCCCGGCGCGGCCGGCTGCAGCGCGGCGAGCATCGGCATCAGGCGGCGGACCCACTCCTGCAGCGCCTGCACGCCCTCGCCGGGCGGCTGCAGGACGGCCATGAAGGGGTTGTCTCCCAGCGTCCGCCGCCACGCCTCGGCCAGCGCCTCCGGCGTCGCCTCGCGTCCGGCGAACTGCCCGAGCACCTGCTGCATCTGCCCGAGCCAGCCCTCCGCGGCCGCGCCCAGCCGGCCGAGCGCGTCCTCGCCCTGCACCTCGCCCGACAGCGACCGCCACGCGTCCAGCACCTGCCGCCACGACCCCGGGCCATCGGCGGCACCTGCCTGCGCGGCCGGCGCGCCGAGGAACGGCGCCCACAGGGACCAGGCCTGGCGCACCAGGGCTTCGGGATCGGCGCCGGAGAACGGACCGGACGCTGCCATCGCTGGGGACTCGTCGGAGGGGAATCCGATGCTATCACCGGCATCCGGCATCCCTGCGTGCGTCCATGGGACGCAGCGGCGTCGCCGCCGCGCCGGCGTCCTACTCCGGCAGCCGGAGCCCCTCTACGGCCAGCGTCTCGCCCGGCCGCCGCGGCACGGGCTCGATCTCGGCATCCTCGGGCAGCGGCGCGCCGTCCAGGTGCGCCGCCATCCGGTCGAGCGCGTGGTAGGCGTAGGGCATCAGCGGGACGTAGCGCGCGGCCAGCGCCGGCAGGCCGAGGAAGGCGTCGAAGTGCTGGGCGTGGTGCACGCGCCAGTAGCGCAGGTCGCGGCCGGCGGCGCGCGCCCGGGCCGCATAGGGGCCGCCGGAGAACGCTTCGGGGATCAGTCCGTCGTCCAGGCCGTGCACGACGATCACCGGCAGCCCGGGCCGCGGCGGCCCGGCCCGGGTCGCCGCGACGCCGGCGCGCAGCGCCTCCGCCTGCGCGCCGTCGCCGGTCCAGAGCCGGCGCAGGCACAGCAGGCCCGGCACGTGCGGGTCCGCACCGTCGCCGGCATGCGCCTCCGCGAGCGCGACGCCGGCACCGGGCGGGATGCCCGAGGCATCCGCCCACCACGCCGCGCGCTGCGCGGGATCGTCTCCCTCCGCGCGGAAGGCATAGCCGCAGGGCATGCCGCCGGCGGGCGTCCGCGCGTAGGCGGACGCATAGGTCGCCACGATGGAACGCCACAGGTCGAAGGCAACCGACAGTGCGCCCGCCTCCAGCGCCGCGTCGCTCCAGCCTGCCGCGCGCAGGCGCGCATGCGCCTCCCGCGCCTGCGCCGCGGGCGTGGTCGCCTCCAGCAGGCCGGCGGCGTGCAGCGAGGCACAGCGTGCCCGCCATGCCGGCGGCACCGCGCCCTGCGGGCGCGCCATCGGCAGCGCGTCGAAGTCCTCCGCGGCCAGCGCGCAGGGCATCAGCAGGGCGGCCTCGGTGGCGTAGTCGTACAGCGGCCGCCCGCCCTCGCCCGGATGGACGTTGGGCGAGATCGCCACCACGCCGTCGAGCCAGCCCTCGCCGTCCTCGGCCGCGCGCAGGACGGCACCGCCGCCGTTGGAGACGCCGACGGCGATCACCCGCACGTTCCCGAAGCGGTGCGGCGGCGCGTCCGGGAAGGCCCTGTCCAGCGCCTCCAGCGCGAAGGTCGCCGCCTGCTTCACGTGCAGGCCCCAGTCGGCCTCGGGATTGTCCTGCGAATGCGCGTGCTTGACTGCCACACCCCGATCCGCCGCGGCATCCACCCGGAACTCGCGCGCCGCGCCCGTCGCGGGGCGACCGTCCAGCCCGGCGCCCTGCCCGGTGGCGAGATCCACGTAGCCGGTGCCGGCGCCCTTGTCGGTGTAGGCGACCGCGCAGCCGCGCGGCAGGCCCCAGGCGCCGGCGAGCGCGATCGCGCCGTAGATCCCGCGCGAGCCGGACGAGGCCGCCACCACCACGCAGCGCGCGTCGCGGTCGAAGGCGTCCGGCACCTGCACCAGCACGCGATGCGGCTGCCTCGCGCCGGGGATGTGCGCGTAGGCGTGGTATTCGCGTCCGGGGACCGGATCGAGCCGCCCATAGACCTCGCCGTAGCCGCCGCCGGGCGCGAGGTCGGCGATGCCGCGCCAGTTGGCCCAGATCGCCCGCCGTCGCAGCTCCCCGGCGGTCGGCGCGGCGGGATCGGCGAAGGCCGGCGGGATCGCCGCGCGCAGCCCGTCGGCGCCGAGGCCGGCGGTCAGCAGGTCGTCGCCGGCGCGGTGCGCGGTGACGCGCGGCGCCTCGCTGGCGACCGGCAGCTCAGGCGCCACCGGCACCGGCGCGCAGGCCGCCGCGGCGAGGCCCAGCAGGCCAGAGAGGCAGGCGATGGAGGTTCGGGTCATGCACGCACGCTAGCCCCGTGTCCGTCGCGGCGCATCGTACTTTGGTCGCACGCGGGCGCCCGGCGCGCGTTGCTAAGGTGCGCGCCTGCCCCGTTTCGACTGTGGAGCCCATCATGACCTCACGCTGCATCCTCGTCACCGGTGCCGGCAGCGGCATCGGCGCAGGCATCGCCGAGCACCTCGCCGGCCAGGGCCACCACCTCGTCGTGACCGATCTCGATCCCGCCGCGGCCGGGCGGGTGGCCGAGGCCATCGTGGCCGCCGGCGGCTCCGCCGAGGCGCACGCGCTCGACGTGGCCGCGGAGGCCAGCGTGGCGGGCCTGGTCGCGGCCCTCCCGCGCCCGGTCGACGTGCTGGTCAACAACGCGGGCCTGCAGCACGTCTCGCCGCTGGAGGACTTCCCCATGGCGAAGTGGGACCTGCTGGTGCAGGTGATGCTGACCGGCACCGCGCGCGTCACCCGCGCCCTGCTGCCGGGCATGCGCGAGCGCGGCTTCGGCCGCATCGTCAACATCGGCTCCATCCACGCCCTGGTGGCGAGCAGGTACAAGAGCGCCTACGTGGCGGCCAAGCACGGGCTCATCGGCTTCTCCAAGGTGGTCGCGCTGGAGACCGCGGATGCCGACATCACCATCAACACGGTCTGCCCCAGCTACGTGAGGACGCCCCTGGTCGACGCGCAGATCGCGGACCAGGCGGCGCGGCACGGCATCGGCGAGGACGAGGTGGTCGAACGCATCATGCTCGCGCCGATGCCCAAGAAGGCCTTCATCGGCATCGACGAGCTGGCCGGCATCACCGCCTTCCTGCTCACGCCGGCCGCGCGCAACATCACCGGGCAGGCCCTGGTCGTGGACGGCGGCTGGACCGCGCAGTAGGTCGTGGGAAGATGCCCGCATCCCGCCGGGCGCGCTCCGCATGCAGTTCCTGATCGCCGACGACCACCCGCTCTACCGCATGGCCCTGCGCCAGGCGCTGGCCGAGTGCGAGCCCGGCGCGACCGTCGAGGAGGCCGAGGACATCGACGGCGTGCAGCGCGCGCTGGCCGCGCGCCCTGACACCGACCTCGTCCTGCTCGACCTGCACATGCCCGGCGCGCACGGGCTCGCCGGGCTGGCCGCCCTGCGCGGCGCGCATCCGGCGGTGGCGGTGGTGATCGTCTCGGCGCACGAGGACCCGGCAACGGTCCGCCGCGCGCTCGACTTCGGCGCGGCCGGCTACATCCCCAAGCGCGCCGGGCTCGACCAGCTGCGCGCCGGGCTGCGGGCCGTGCTCGCCTGCGAGGAATGGCTGCCGCCGGACCTGCGCGCGGCGGTGGAACGCCTGGGCGACGCGCCGCGCGACCAGGACCTCGCGGCCCGGCTCGCCAGCCTCACCCTGCAGCAGTTCCGCGTGCTCAGCCTCGTGGCGGAAGGGCGTCTCAACAAGCAGATCGCCGATGCCCTCGACATCCAGGAGCGCACGGTGAAGGCGCACATGACCGCCGTGTTCGAGAAGCTCGGCGTGCGCAACCGCACCCAGGCCAGCGTCCTGCTCCGCTCCCTCGACGTCGCCGAGCCGAGAGGCGAGTGAGGGTGACGAGGAAGCGCTCCTCCTCGTTTCTCGCTCCTCCGCATTCACTTCTCGCTCCGCTACCGCCCTCCCCCGCTCCGCCAGATCGACACCAGCAGCCACACGCCGGCCACGCCCGCGCCGAGGAAGCCGAGCAGGCCGAAGGCCGGCAGGCCCAGCAGGGTCGGGCCGCCGCGCGCGGTGAGCGCGATGGAGGAGCCCACGATCAGCGCGGCGATGACGATGCCGAGGGTGAGCCGGTTCACCGCGTGGGCGAACTGGTCGCCGAAGCGGCTCAGCCGCTCGACGTCGATGCGGAACCGGAGGTTGCCCTCGCGGCCGGCGCGCAGCAGGCGGCGCAGGTCGCGCGGCAGGTCGGCCAGCACGTCCGCCGTGTCCAGCGCGGCGCGCAGCCCGCGCCGGGCCAGGGCCTCGGGCGCATGCCGGGCCAGCATGGCGCGGCGCAGGAAGGGCGCGGCCTCGCCCACCATGTCGAACTCCGGATCGAGCCGCCGCCCCAGCCCCTCCATGGTCACGAACACCTTGATCAGCAGGGCCAGGTCCGGCGGCAGGGCCAGGCCGTGCGCGCGCAGCAGCCGGGTGACGTCGCCGAGCATGGCGCCGAGGTCGAGGTCCTTCAGCGGCAGGCCGTGGTAGCGGTCGACGAGGGCATCGACGTCTTCCGCAAGCCGCTCCTCCTCGACGTCCCCGCCGTGGGTCCAGTCGAGCAGCACGTCCACCGCCTGTCGGCTGTCGCGCTGCACGAGGCCGTGCAGCAGGCGCACCACCTGCGCGCGGCGGGCCTCCGAGAGGTGCCCGACCATGCCGTAGTCGATCAGGGCGATGTCGCCGCCGGGCAGCGCGAACACGTTGCCGGCATGCGGGTCGGCATGGAAGAAACCGTCCTCGAACACCATCCGCAGCATCGCCCGCGCGCCCTGGCGCGCGAGGCGGTGGCGGTCGATCCCGGCCGCGTCCAGCGCGGCGAGGTCCGACACCGGCGCGCCCTCGATCCGCGCCTGCACGTTGGTGCGGGTCGTGGTCCATTCCCAGTACACGCGCGGCACCACCAGCCCCTCGCGGCCGGCGAAGGCGGCGGCGATCCGCTCGGCGTTGCGGCACTCGGCGGCGAGGTCGAGCTCGCGGCCCAGCGAGTCCTTGAACTGGCGCACCACCTCGACCGGACGGAAGCGGCGCCAGCCGGGCGATTCCTCCTCGACGAACCGCGCGACGCGCGCGAGCAGGCGCATGTCGGCCTGGATGTGGGCCTCGATGCCGGGGCGGCGCACCTTGACCACCACCGGCGTCCCGTCCGCCAGCCGCGCGGCATGCACCTGGGCGATGGAGGCCGCGGCCAGCGGCTCGGGATCGAACGCCGCGAACAGCGCCTCGGGCGGCGCGCCGAGGGCGGCCTCGATCTCGCCCCGGATGGCCTCCACCGGCACCGGCGGCGCGTGGCTCTGCAGGCGTTCCAGTTCGGCGATCCACTCCGGCCCCAGCAGGTCGACGCGCGTCGCCAGCACCTGGCCGAGCTTGACGAAGGTCGGCCCCATGTCCTCCAGTGCGCGCCGCACGCGCACAGGCTCGGGAAGCTCCACCAGCTCCTTCAGGTGGGTGAGCGGGAGCACGCTTCCCGCGCGTTCCAGCAGTCCGGCGAGACCGAGCCTGCGCACCAGATCCCCGAAGCCGTAGCGGACCAGGATGCTGGCGAGTTCGTGCACGCGGCCGAGGTCGCGCATGGCGCTGAGGCTGCTGGCGATCACGCGGTGCTCCCGATGTGCGGTGGACGACCTCCAGAGCGTGCCATGGCTGCGCGTCGGCGGCGCGCATCCGGCCGCTCCGCGCTCACGCCGGCGGAACCGGTGCGCCCTGGCGGCCCAGGAAGCGCGCCAGCAGCGACTTCAGCGCGAGCGGCTTGAGCGGCTTGTGCAGCAGGTGGGCGCCGGCCGCACCCACCGCGGCGCGCGTGGCCTCGTCGTGGTCGGCGGTGATGATCACGGTCGGGCGCGGGCCGGTCTGCGCGAACAGCCGCTGCTGGAGCGCCAGGCCGGTGGCCCCACCGTCGAGGTGGTAGTCGAGCAGCAGGACGTCCGGCGGCGCCGTCGCGGCCAGCGCGCAGGCGTCCTCCGGGCCGCGCGCGGCCAGCACCTCGCAGCCCCAGCCGCCCAGGAGGGCCTGCATGCCGCGCAGCACCGCGGGGTCGTTGTCGACCACCAGCACGCGCCCGCGCGGCGCCCGTGCGCTCTCCACGGGGGCGGGCGCCACGGTCGCCGGCGCTGCGGCCACCGGCACGCGCACCGAGAACACCGTGCCGCGCCCGGGCTCGGAGCGCAGCCGCAGCGGATGCCCGAGCAGGCGCGCCATGCGCTCGGCGATCGACAGGCCGAGCCCCAGGCCCTGCCCGCCGCGGTCGAGCCGCCGGAACTCCTCGAAGATCAGCGTGCGATCGGCCGCGGCGATGCCGGGACCGGTGTCCCAGACCTCGATCTCGACCTCGGCGCCGCGCCGGCGCACGCCGAGGAGGATGCGCCCGCGCGCGGTGTAGCGCACCGCGTTGGCGAGGAAGTTCTGCAGCACGCGGCGCAGCAGTTGCGCATCGGTGCGCACCCACTGCCGCGAGACCCGGCAGCGCAGCGCGAGGCCCTTCTCGCGGGCGAGCACGCCGAACTCGCTGGCGAGGCCGGCGAGCAGCGGCTCCAGCGCCACCGCCTCGATGCGCGGCGCCACTCCGCCGGCATCCAACCGCGAGACGTCGAGCAGCCCCGACAGCAGGGTCTCGGCCGAGCCCAGCGCGCCGTCGATGTTGGCGACCGCCTCCCGGTAGCCGGCGGCGCCGGCATCGCCGCCGACCTGCTGCGCCAGCGCGTGGGTGAACAACCGCGCGGCGTTCAGCGGCTGCGCGAGGTCGTGGCTCACCGTGGCGAGGAAGCGGCTCTTGGCCTGGTTGGCGCGCTCGGCCTCGGCACTGGCCCGCGCCAGCGCCTCGGTCCGCTCGGCGACGCGCTGTTCCAGCGTGGCCGCGACCTCGGTCAGCTCGGCCTCGGTGCGGCGGAAGGCGGTGACGTCGGTGAAGGTCGCGACGAAGCCGCCGCCGGGCATCGGGTTTCCCCGGATCTCGACCACCGCCCCGTCCGGGAAACGCCGCTCCGCGACGTAGGGCGTGCCGGCGCGCATGTGCGCGCTGCGCCGCGCCACGGCGGCCTCGAGCGCCGCGCCCGACAGCCCGTCGCGGGCGAGGTTGTGGCGCACCAGCTCCGCCACCGGCACGCCCACCTGCAGCAGCGCCGGTGGGTAGTCGAAGCGCTCGGCGTAGCGCGCGTTCCAGGCGACCAGGCGCAGCTCCGCATCGACCACGCTGATGCCCTGGGTCATGTTCTCCAGCGCTGCCTCCAGCACGCGCTGGTTGAAGCGCAGCGCCTGCGACGCCTCGCCGACGATGGCGGCCACCGTGTCGAGATCGCGGCCGTGTTCGCGCGCGGCCGCATCCAGCAGCAGCCGCGCCGAGGCGCTGCCCAGCACCGCGGCGAGCTCGCGCTCCACGCGCTGCGCCACCCCCCGCGGCACCGGCCCGGCCTCGGGCGCGCCGTCCAGGGCCTCGCGCAGGCGCCGCGGCGCGAGGAAGCGGTCGGCCGCGGCCTCCAGCGTGTGCCGGTCCGGCAGGGCGCGCTGCGCGGTGGCGCCGCTGCGGCGCTGCCCCAGCAACAGCGTGACCGCGAAACCGGTCGCCAGGCTGGCGGCGACCGCGCGGCCGAGCCGGCTCCACTCGCCGAGGCCCAGGAAGCCGTCCGGCGACAGCCAGGCCAGGCCGGCCGGCCAGACCGCCCCGCCGTCGAGCAGGTCGGGCATCAGCAGGGTCCAGGCCCAGACCGCAAAGCTCGCCACCAGCCCGGCCACCACCGCCTGCGGCGGCGTCTGCGGCCGGAACACGGCGAACAGCACCGCCGGCGCCAGCGTGGCGAGCGCGGAGAACGAGGTCGCACCGAGATCGGCCAGGGCCTCGCTGCCGGAGGTCGCACGGCTGTAGACCCAGGCGGCCAGCACCAGCGCCAGGATGGCGACCCGGCGCTGCATCAGCACCGCGCCGCGCAGGTCGCCGCGCCGCTGCGCCCAGGCGCCGCGGACCAGCAGCGGGGTGATCCAGTGGTTGCCGATCATCACGCTGAGGGTCAGCGTGGCGAGGATGACCATGCCCGTCGCCGCCGACAGCCCGCCGAGGAAGGCGAGCAGGGCCAGGCCCTCCTGCCCCTGCGACAGCGGCAGGGCGAGCACGTAGAGGTCGGAGGGCACCCCCAGCGGCGCCAGCCAGGCCTCGCCGACGCGGGCGAGCGGGAGGATCGGCAGCGCGATCAGCAGCATGTACAGCGGGAACAGCCAGCGCGCGGTGCGCAGGTGGCGGGTGTCCTGGCACTCGACCGCGCCCACGTGGAACTGGTGCGGCAGCACGAACATGGCCAGCGCGCCGAGCAGGATGAGCGCCGGGAAGCCCGAGGTGTCGCCGACCGGCGGCGGCACCGGCGCGGCGCCCGCGGGCGCGGCCGGCATCCCGAGCAGGAACACGCCGACCGCGAGCATGGCGCCGAGCTTGAGCACCGCCTCCATCGCCACCGCCAGCACCAGCCCGCGGTTGTGCTCGACCGCCGAGGCACGACGGGTGCCGAACAGCATCGCGAAGACCGCCATGGCCAGCGCGACGTACAGCGCACTGTCCTGCCACGGCGGCGGGGCGAGCTCGCTGGCGCGGGTGACCAGGCCGAAGCTCATGGCGACCGCCTTCAGCTGCAGCGCCACGTAGGGAAGGATGCCCAGCACCGCCACCGCCGTGACGGTCGCGGCCAGCCAGGAGTTCTTGCCCAGCCGCGTGGCGATGAGGTCGGCGACCGAGGTGGCGTTGTGCTCGCGCGCCAGCCGCACCAGCCGGCGCAGGAAGGCGAAGCCGAACAGGTACAGCAGGATCGCGCCGACGAAGGTCGGCGGCACCGGCCAGCCGGAACCCGCCGCCTGCGTCACCGTGCCGTAGAAGGTCCACGAGGTGCAGTGCACCGCCAGCGAGAGGCTGTAGACCAGCGCCCAGCCGCGCGCCGGCCCCGGCGGCCGGCGCTCGCCCCAGACCGCGATGCCGAACAGCACCGCCAGCCACACCAGGCCGGCGGCGACGACGCTGCCGGCGCTCAGCACGCCGGCAGCGCCATGGCCGGCGTCAGCGCGGCCGCGCCAGCGCGTCCAGCGCGGCGCTCAGCCAGCGCAGCTGCACGCCGTCGCGGGTGTCGTAGTCGGTTCCCGAGTAGCCCCACCAGTCCCAGCACGCCTTCGGATTGAGCGGCGCATAGCTTGCGCGCGTCTGCGGGTAGAGCACCACCAGGTCGCGGGCATCGGCCTGGCGGTTGAAGCCGGCGTCGCGGACGAAGGCCTCGCCCACGGCGCCGGCGTTCTGGTCGCAGCCGTGCAGCGCCACCACCACGCCGCAGTCGCGCTCGCGGCACTGGGCGGGCACGTAGACGTAGCCGGTGTCGGCGAGGAAGGCATCCGCGCCGCCGGGGCGCAGCGCGTCCTGGTCGAAGGCCAGGAGTTCGCCCTGGGCCTGCGCGGGCGGCGCCCCCGGCGCCGGCCCGAGGAGGGCGTCGAGCGCGGCACCGGCGGCGTCGAACCCGCAGGCGCCCAGGAAGGGGCTGGCGGTCTCGCCGCAGGCCACGCCGGCATCGCCGTCGGTGGGCAGCAGGTGTCCGAAGGCGCGGCCGCCGTCGTAGCGCACCTCCAGGCCCGGCGCGTCCTCGGCGAGGGCGCGGTAGACGGCGACGGTCGCATCGACCACCGCCTCGCCCACGACCGGGTCGGCGCTGCCCCGCAGCACCCACACGCGGTCGCCGGCGAGGCCCTCCAGCGGACCGATGCGCCCGTCCGCCGCACGCGCGCGGATGTCCGCGACGAGGGCCTCCGCGTCCGGCGCCGGCTCGCCCTTCATGCAGCTGCCGAGCGCGACCTGCAGGTCGCCGCCGGCACAGCCGTAGGGCGGCCCGGCCACCAGGCCGACGCCGACGAAGCGCTCCGGATGGGCCAGGTGCGCCTGGGTCGCGAAGGCCGCCCCGGAGGACAGGCCGACCAGCACGACCCGCTGGGCGTCCACGCCCAGCGCCGGCAGCGGCTGGGCGTCGGGCGCGGGGGCGGCACAGGCCGCCAGCACCGCACCCGCCGCCACCGCCAGGACGCGCGCCGCCGCCCGGTGAGGATCGCGCGCCCTGCCCCGTGTTCCGCTGCTGTCCACCGCGTGCTCCGTCAGAAGTTGTAGCGGACCGACGCGTAGTAGTTGCGCGGCCATGCGTAGTAGGCGGTCTGGATGTTCGCCACGTTGGAGAACTCCTGGCCGTCGGTCTTGTACACCTCGTCGGTCAGGTTGCGCACGCCGGCGCGCACCTGCCAGCGATAGTCGGGCGAGTCCCACACGCCGAACAGGCCGTAGACGGTGTAGGCGTCCTGCTTCAGCACGTCGCGGTTGTCGACCGACAGCCAGGTGTCGTCGCGGTAGGACGCGTCCGCGCCCACGGTCAGCACGCCGGCATCGCCGATGTAGAAGCTCTGGGTCAGCGCGATGCGGGCGCTCCACTCCGGCGAGAACGGCACGTGCGCGTGGCTGACGCTCGGGTTGTAGAACGGCGAGGCCGGGTCGGTGCGCGGATCGTCGAAGCGGTCGTAGCTCGCATCGAGCCAGGACACCTGGCCCGAGAGGCGGGTGCCCTGCCCCAGCAGCGCCACGCCTTCGAACTCGACGCCGTCGATGGTCAGCGCCGCGGCGTTGATGACCGGGAAGTCGCTCGGCGTCTCGCCGGCCACGCGGGCCTGGAAGTCCTTGTACTCGCTGCGGAAGGCGGCCACACCGCCCTGCAGGCGGCGGTTCGCCGAGGCGAACTTGAGGCCGGCCTCGTAGGTCCAGACGGTCTCGGGATCGAACTCGGCGTTGGCCACCTCGGCGGCGTTGTTGGCGCGGCCGTTGAAGCCGCCGGACTTGAAGCCGCGGTTCGCGGAGACGTAGCCCATCAGCTCGTCGCTGAAGGCCTTCTGCAGGCTGATCGAGGGCGTCCAGGCGTCCCAGCTGCCGCGGGCCTCGAAGGCCACGGTCTCGTCGAGCGACTCGAACGGCGCGCCCCAGAACGTGCTGGTGGTGCGCGCGTAGTCCTTGGTCTCGCTGGTGTAGCGCAGGCCGGTGGACAGGGTCCAGGTCGGCACGAACTCCCAGGTGGTGTGCACGAAGGCCGCGTAGCTCTCGGTGTCGAGGTGGTCGGCGATGGTGCGGCGGAAGGCCAGCGGCGCGCCGGCGAAGGCGAAGATGTCGTCGCCGAAGGCGATCTGCTCCGACGGCACCACCTCGTTGAGGTAATACAGGCCGTACACGCCCTGGAAATTGGAGCCGTTGTCGAACTGCAGCTGCAGTTCCTGGCTGACCTGGCGCTGGTTCAGGCCGACGAAGACGTCGCCCAGCTCGTACTCGGAGGCGTCGATGTCGATGAAGGACGCCGTCTCCAGGCGCCGGTAGCCGGTGATGCTCTTGAAGGTCCAGTCGCCGCCGTTCCAGGTGAGCGTCGCCGAACCGCCCTTGTGGGTGAGCTCCTGGCCCTGGTCGGGACCGAACGAGGTGCGCGAGCGGAAGTCGTACTCCCCGGTGGGCGCCGGCAGCAGCACCACGTTGCCCAGCGCCAGGTCGGTCTGGATCAGCGGCGCCTCGGGACGGCCGAGGGTGAGCGCGTTGTTCTGGCGGGTGTAGTCCACGCTGAACACCGCGCTGAAGTCGTCCGACGGCGTGACCGCGAGCTTGAGGCGCGCGGCGCGGGTGTCGTCCTCGTTGAAGCGGCGGCCGGTGTCGGGATCGCGCACGTAGCCATCGTTGTCGGTGTTCACCGCCGCGAGGCTGGCAGAGACGGTGTCGCTGAAGGGCATGGCGCCGTAGAAGCGCTGCTCCAGCCGGCCGTGGTCGCCGACCGTCAGCTCGACCGCGCCCTCGCGCTCCTGCCCCGGCGTGCGCGTGGTGACCTTGATCGCGCCGCCGGTGGAGTTCTTGCCGTACAGCGTGCCCTGCGGCCCGCGCAGCACTTCCACCTGCTGGATGTCGAACAGGCTGAACAGCGCACCGTTGATGCGCGAGTAGTAGACGTCGTCGACGTACATGCCGACGCCGGGATCGAAGGTCTGCAGCGCGTCGGGCTGGCCGATGCCGCGGATGAACACGTTGACGCTGTTCGACGAGCCGCGGCCCTGCACGATGTTGAGGTTGGGCACGGCGCCCTGCAGGCCGTCGACGTTGTTCGCCTGCAGCTCGCGCAGGTCGTCCTGGTCGAAGGCGGTGACCGCCACCGGCACGTCCTGGGCCGACTCCTCGCGGCGGCGCGCGGTGACGGTGATGGTGTCGAGCGTCTGCGCACTCGGGCGGTCGCTGCCGGCGGCGGTCGCCTGCGGCGTGTCCTGCGCGAGTGCGGTGCCGGACAGCGCGAGGGCGACGCCCACGGCCAGACTCAGATGGGTGCGCTGCATGGTCCTCTCCCCTTTGGGTGTTCTTGTCGTGCGGCCGGAGTCCGACCGATGACGCGAGAGCCTAGGCGGGGTGCGCGCGCGGCGGCATCGTACCTTGGTCCAGTGGGATGCGCGCCCGCGGGCTTCGACACTCGGCGCCGGGGAAAAAACCGCGTACGGAGCGCCTGATGTCCTTCCTGATCGTCCTTGCGGCGCTGAGCTTCCTGATGTTCGTCGCCTACAGGGGCTACAGCGTGATCATCTTCGCCCCGGTGGCGGCGCTGGGCGCGGTGCTGCTGACCGACCCGTCCCTGGTGGCGCCGATGTTCACCGGCCTGTTCATGGACAAGATGGCGGGCTTCCTCAAGCTGTACTTCCCGGTCTTCATGCTCGGCGCCATCTTCGGCAAGCTGATCGAGATCTCCGGCTTCTCCAAGTCCATCGTCGCCGCGACCATCCGCCTGTTCGGCGCGCAGCGCGCGATGCTGTCGATCGTCGCGGTGTGCGCGCTGCTGACCTACGGCGGCGTGTCGCTGTTCGTCGTCGTGTTCGCGGTCTATCCGTTCGCGGCGGAGCTGTTCCGCCAGAGCGACATCCCCAAGCGGCTCATTCCCGGCACCATCGCGCTGGGCGCCTTCACCTTCACCATGATGGCGCTGCCCGGCACGCCGCAGATCCAGAACATCATCCCGACCGCGTTCTTCGGCACGGACTCCTGGGCCGCGCCGGTGCTGGGCACGGTGGGCTCGGTGCTGATCCTCGCGCTGGGCATGGCCTACCTCGAATGGCGCCGGCGACGCGCGCTCGCCGCCGGCGAGGGCTACGGCACCGACCTGCGCAACGAGCCCGAGCCCTACGTCGGCGACCGCCTCGCCCATCCGCTGGTCGCGCTGCTGCCGCTGGTGCTGGTGGGCGTGTCGAACAAGCTGTTCACCCTCCTCATCCCCTACCTGTACGGCGACGTGCACAGCTTCGTCCCTGCGGTCATGGGCGATGTGGCGCCGGTGGTGCAGGAGGTCCCCCGGGTGGCGGCGATCTGGGCGGTGCAGGGTGCGCTGCTGGTCGGCATCCTGGCGGTGCTGGCACTGGCATGGCGGCCGGTGACGCGGAAGTTCGCCGACGGCACCAGGACGGCGATCGGCGGCGCCCTGCTGGCCTCGATGAACACCGCATCCGAGTACGGCTTCGGCGCGGTGATCGCCGCCCTGCCCGGCTTCCTGCTGGTCGCCAACAGCCTCAACGCCATCCCCGATCCACTGGTCAACGAGGCGATCACGGTGACCGCGCTCGCCGGCATCACCGGCTCGGCCTCGGGCGGCATGAGCATCGCCCTGGCCGCGATGGCCGAGAGCTTCATCGCCAACGCCCAGGCCGCGGGCATTCCGATGGACGTGCTGCACCGCGTCGCCGCGATGGCCTCCGGCGGCATGGACACCCTGCCCCACAACGGTGCGGTCATCACCCTGCTCGCGGTCACCGGCCTCACCCACCGCCAGTCCTACGGCGACATCTTCGCCATCACCGTGATCAGCACGGCGGTGGTGTTCGTGGTGATCGGCCTGTTCTACCTCACCGGGTGGGTGTGACGGCGGTGAACGAGAGGAGCGAGTGGGAGGAGTGAGAAACGAGTGGGCGCGCAGCCTCCTCGTTTCTCATTCCCCTTTCTCGCGCCCCGGACAAAGCGCCCCCTCCCCAGCCCTCCCCCGCTGTCCGCGGGGGAGGGAGTAACAGCGGCGCTTCGCGTGCACGATGGCGAGCGAGAAGCTCCACGCCCACGCGACCCACTCCTTCCCCCGCCTGCGGGGGAAGGCCGGGATGGGGGTGAGCGCGCGCAGCGCGCGGCTCGACGCGAGCGGAGAAGAAACGGGATGAGCAGCCGCATGTTCCTCGGCTCTCGCTCCTCCTCACTCACTCCTGCCCCAAGCGCCCCCTCCCCAGCCCTCCCGCTGTCCGCGGGGGAGGGGGTAAGAGCGGTGCTTCGCGTGCACGATGGAGGAGCGAAGGCTCCATGCCCACGCGACCCGCTCCTTCCCCTGCCTGCGGGGGAAGGCTGGGATGGGGGAGCGCGCGCAGCGCGCGGCTCGACGTGAGCGGAGAGGAAACGAGGATGAGCAGCCGCACGTTCCTCGGTTCTCGCTCCTCCTCACTCACTCCTGCCCCAGGCGCCCCCTCCCCAGCCCTCCCCCGCTGTCCGCGGGGGAGGGGGTAAGAGCGGTGCTTCGCGTGCACGATGGAGGAGCGAAGGCTCCATGCCCGCGCGACCCGCTCCTTCCCCCGCCTGCGGGGGAAGGCCGGGATGGGGGTGAGCGCGCACAGCGCGGCTCGACGCGAGCGGAGAGGAAACGAGAATGAGCAGCCGCACGTTCCTCGGTTCTCGCTCCTCCTCACTCACTCCTGCCCCAGGCGCCCCTCCCCAGCCCTCCCCCGCTGTCCGCGGGGGAGGGGGTAACAGCGGCGCTTCGCGTGCACGACGGCGGAGCGAAGGCTCCATGCCCGCGCGACCCGCTCCTTCCCCCGCCTGCGGGGGAAGGCCGGGATGGGGGTGAGCGCGCAGCGCGGCTCCACTTCGCTGTCGAACAGGCAAAGAAAAAGGCGGGCCGAAGCCCGCCTTCCTCATCGCTGCGCTGCGGCCGGTCAGGCCTGGGCGGCGGCGTCTTCCTCGATGGCCTTGATCGACAGGCGGATGCGGCCCTGCTTGTCGACCTCGAGCACCTTGACCTTGACCACGTCGCCTTCCTTGAGCTTGTCGGAGACCTTCTCGACGCGCTCGCTGGAGATCTGCGAGACGTGCACGAGGCCGTCCTTGCCCGGGGCGATGGTGACGAAGGCGCCGAAGTCCATGATCTTGGCGACCTTGCCCTCGTAGATCCGGCCCGGCTCGACGTCGGACGTGATCTGCTCGATGCGCGACTTCGCCGCCTGCGCGGCCGCCGCGTTGACCGAGGCGATGACGATGGTGCCGTCGTCCTGGATGTCGATCTGCGTGCCGGTCTCCTTGGTGATGGCCTGGATGGTCGAGCCACCCTTGCCGATCACCTCGCGGATCTTGTCCGGATGGATCTTGAGCGTGAGCAGGCGCGGCGCGAAGTCCGACAGCTCGCCACGCGGGGCGGAGAGCGAGTTCGCCATCTCGCCGAGGATGTGCAGCCGACCGGCCTTCGCCTGGTTCAGCGCCACCTTCATGATCTCCTCGGTGATGCCCTCGATCTTGATGTCCATCTGCAGGGCGGAGATGCCCTCGGCGGTACCGGCCACCTTGAAGTCCATGTCGCCGAGGTGGTCCTCGTCGCCGAGGATGTCGGACAGCACCACGAACTCGTCGCCTTCCTTCACCAGGCCCATGGCGATGCCCGCGACCGGCGCCTTGACCGGCACGCCCGCGTCCATCAGCGCCAGGGAGGAACCGCACACCGAGGCCATCGAGGACGAGCCGTTCGACTCGGTGATCTCCGACACCACGCGGATGGTGTAGGGGAACTCCTCCATCGTCGGCATCACCGCGAGCACGCCGCGCTTGGCGAGGCGGCCGTGGCCGATCTCGCGACGCTTCGGGCCCATCATGCGGCCGGCCTCGCCCACCGAGTACGGCGGGAAGTTGTAGTGGAACAGGAAGTGTTCCTTGTACTCGCCCGAGACGGCGTCGATGACCTGGCCGTCGCGCGCGGTACCGAGGGTGGTGACCACCAGCGCCTGGGTCTCGCCACGGGTGAACAGCGCCGAGCCGTGGGTGCGCGGCAGCACGCCGACGCGGGTGGTGATCGGGCGCACGGTGTCCAGCGCGCGGCCGTCGATGCGGACCTTGGAGGTCAGCACGGCCTGGCGCATGGTCTGGTACTCGAGCTCGCCGAACTCCTTGGCGAGTTCGGCCTGCGACCAGCCGCTGGCCTCGGCGTGCGGGGCGACGGCGGCGAGCACTTCCTTCTTGATCGCCGCGATGGCGTCGCGGCGCTCGAGCTTGTTGCGGATGGTGAAGGCCTGGGTCAGGCGATCGCCCACCTGCGCCTTGAGCGCCGACACCAGCGCCTCGTTGCGGGCCGGCGCCTGCCAGTCCCACTTGGCGACGCCGACTTCGGCGGCCAGCTCGTTGATGGCGTTGATCGCGGCCTGCATCTCGCGGTGGCCGAACATCACCGCGCCGAGCATCACGTCCTCGGACAGCAGCTCCGCCTCGGACTCGACCATCAGCACCGCGTTGGCGGTACCGGCGACCACGAGCTCGAGCTTGGACTCCTTGAGCTCGGTGGCGGTCGGGTTGAGCAGGTACTGGCCGTCCTTGTAGCCGACCTTGGCGGCACCGATCGGGCCGGCGAAGGGCAGGCCCGAGAGGGCGAGCGCCGCGGAGGCGCCGATGAGAGCCGGGATGTCGCCGTCGACCTCCGGATTCAGCGAGACGACGGTCGCGATGATCTGGACTTCGTTGTGGAAGCCTTCCGGGAACAGCGGACGGATCGGGCGGTCGATCAGACGCGAGGTCAGCGTCTCCTTCTCGCTCGGGCGCGCCTCACGCTTGAAGAAGCCGCCGGGGATGCGTCCGCCGGCGTAGAACTTCTCCTGGTAGTCCACCGTGAGCGGGAAGAAGTCCATGCCCTCGCGCACGTTCTTGTTGCCGACGGCGGTGACCAGCACCACGGTACCGTCGACACTGACAAGCACGGCGCCGCCGGCCTGACGGGCAATTTCGCCCGTTTCCAGAGTGACCTGGTGGTGTCCGTACTGGAACGTCTTGGTTACTTTTGCCACGTAGTTCTCTCCTCGGCTCGCGCCGGATTAACGACGGATACCGAGACGGCCGATCAGATCGCGGTAGCGCTCGGCGTCCTTGCTCTTCAGGTAGTCGAGCAGGCTGCGGCGCTGGTTGACCAGCATGAGCAGGCCACGGCGGGAATGATGGTCGTGCTTGTGGATCTTGAAGTGGCCGGTCAGCTGCTCGATGCGGGCCGACAGCAGCGCGATCTGGACTTCCGGCGAGCCGGTGTCGTTCGGGCCGCGCTTGTACTCTTCAATGATCTTCTGGGTGTCGATGGACATGTGTGCTCTCTAGATGCGTAGCGTGCAGAAACGCGAATCCGGCCGATCTGACGATCGACCGCGACGCACCGCTGCGCCCGCCGGTTGGGTGTTGCCAGGAAAAAGGCGCGAAATTGTAGCCCGGCCGCAGGCTTAGGAACAAGGCGAGTCCCGCGTGCAGGCGGCGTGAAGGGCGCAGACCCCGCCACGACGCCTTCAGGCGCCCGTCGCGGCCGCGGCCCAGCGGAACAACCGCTGCGGATGCAGCAGCCCGCCCGCGTCGATCCGGGCCAGGCCCAGCGCGCGGCCGTCCGCGCCGTACACCGCGGTCTCGCCCTCGCCCGCGCGGCCGGGCGCCAGCCGCACGCGCTGGCCCCGGGCGAAGCGGAAGGCCTCGTCGGCGGCGAGTTCGAGCCGCGGCCACGCGACCAGCGCGGCCTCGACCGGCAGCACCAGCGCGTCCAGGGCCTCGGCACCGTCGCGCCCGGCGCGCTCGCGCAGGGCGTCCAGGGTGTGCATGGGCACGGCGCGGAAGGGATCCACCCACAGCCGCCGCAGCGCGCCGACGTGGGCGCCGCAGCCGAGCGCCTCCCCGAGGTCACGCACCAGGCTGCGCACGTAGGTGCCGGAGCCGCACTCCACCTCCAGCTCGATGCGCCCGTCGTCGATGCGCAGGCACTCGAAGCGGTGCACCTCGACCTCGCGTTCGGGAACCTCGATGGCCTCGCCGCGCCGCGCCTTCGCGTACAGCGGTTCCCCGCCCTGCTTGAGGGCGGAGTAGATCGGCGGACGCTGCCGGATGCGCCCGCGCAGCGGCGCCAGGGTGCGCTCGACGAGGGCGGCATCGAGGGCGGGCACGGGACGCTCGCGCAGGACCTGCCCGTCGGCATCCTCGGTATCGGTGGTGCGGCCGAGGATGGCGGTGGTGCGGTAGGCCTTGCGCGCGCCCAGCAGGCCGCCGGCGAGCTTGGTCGCCTCGCCGAAGCACAGCGGCAGCAGTCCGGTCGCGAGCGGATCGAGGGCGCCGGTGTGGCCGGCCTTGGCCGCGCGCAGCAGATGCCGCGCACGCTGCAGCGCCTGGTTGGAGCTCAGGCCCTGGGGCTTGTCCAGCAGCAGGATGCCGTCCAGCTCGCGGAAGGCGGTACGGGAACGCGGCGCGCTCATGGTCTGGCGGAGAACGACCCGGCCGACGGGCCTCGGCGCTCAGCGCGCCGAGGGATCCGCATCGCCCGCGTCGGCATCGTCGTCGCTGACTGCTGCGTCGGACTCGCCGGCGGCCACGTCGCGCAGCAGCGCGTCGATGCGCTGGCCGCGGTCCATGGAATCGTCGTGGTGGAAGTGCAGCTCGGGGATCGAGCGCATGCGCAGCATGCGCCCGAGCTGGAAGCGGATCTCCCGCGCGAGCTCCCTGAGCGCCTTGACGCCCTCCGCCGCGCGCTCCGCCTGGAGCACGGTGACGAACACCTTGGCGTGGGCGAGGTCGCGCGTGACCTCGACGTCCGACACGCTCATCGACGGCAGCCCGTGCTCGCGGACCGCCGCGTGCACGAGCTGGCCGATCTCGCGCCGCAGCTGGGCTGCGACGCGGTCGGTGCGGTGGAAGGACTTGTTGCCGGGCATCGGATCAGAGCGTCCGCGCGACTTCGATGCGCTCGAAGCACTCGATCTGGTCGCCCGGCTTGACGTCGTTGTACTGCTTCACCGCGATGCCGCACTCGGTGCCGGCGCGCACCTCGTCGACGTTCTCCTTGAAGCGGCGCAACGACTCCAGCTCGCCCTCGAAGATGACCGTGTTGTCGCGGAGCACGCGGATCGGCTTGTTCCGGCGCACCACGCCCTCGACCACCATCGAGCCGGCGACCGCGCCGAACTTGGAGCTGCGGAACACGTCGCGCACCTCGGCGGTGCCGATGATCTCCTCGCGGATCTCCATGCCGAGGAGGCCCGAGGCGACCTGCTTCACCTGGTCGATGACGTCGTAGATGATCGAGAAGTAGCGCAGATCCAGGCCGCTGGTCTCGATGACCTTGCGCGCGGAGGCGTCCGCACGGACGTTGAAGCCGATGATGGTGGCCTTGGAGGCCGCCGCGCGGGTGGCGTCGGACTCGGTGATGCCGCCCACGCCCGACACGATCACGTTGATCTTGATCATGTCGTTCGAGAGCGCCGTCAGCGCCTCGCGCAGCGCCTCCGCCGAACCCTGGACGTCCGCCTTGATGACCAGGTTCAGCTGCTGCTGATCGCCCTGGCCCATCTGGGCCATGATGTCCTCCATGCGCTGTGCGCCCTGCGCGCCGAGGCGCGACTCGCGCAGCTTGGCCTCGCGCTGCTGCGCGACCTCCTTCGCCAGGCGCTCGTCGGCCACGACCACGAAGTCGTCGCCGGCCGCGGACACGCCCGACAGGCCGAGCACCTGCACGGGGATCGACGGGCCCGCGGACTGCACCTGCTTGCCGTTCTCGTCGAACAGCGCGCGGACGCGGCCGTAGTGCACGCCGCACACCATGTAGTCGCCGCGGTTGAGCGTGCCCTGCTGCACCAGCACGGTCGCCACCGGGCCGCGGCCCTTGTCCAGCGCGGCCTCGACGACCACGCCGGCGGCGCGGGCATCGTACACCGCGGTCAGTTCGAGCACCTCGGCCTGCAGGACGATCGCATCGAGCAGGTCGTCGACGCCCTGGCCGGTCTTGGCCGAGATCGGGACCATCTGCACGTCGCCGCCGAAGTCCTCGGCGACCACGTCGTGCTGGATCAGCTCCTGCTTCACGCGGTCGGGGTTGGCATCGGACTTGTCGATCTTGTTGATGGCGACGATCAGCGGCACCTTCGCGGCGCGCGCGTGCTGGATCGCCTCGATCGTCTGCGGCATGACGCCGTCGTCGGCCGCCACCACCAGCACCACGATGTCGGTGAGCTTGGCGCCGCGGGCGCGCATCGAGGTGAAGGCCGCATGGCCCGGGGTGTCGAGGAAGCTGACCACGCCCTTGTCGGTCTCGACGTGATAGGCGCCGATGTGCTGGGTGATGCCGCCCGCCTCGCCCGAGGCGACCTTGGTGCGGCGGATGTAGTCCAGCAGCGAGGTCTTGCCGTGGTCGACGTGGCCCATGATGGTGACCACCGGCGGACGGGCGCTGCGCTCGCCGTCGAGCTCCAGGTGCGCCTCGAGCGCGGACTCGGCGTCGTTCTCCTGGGCGCGGACGGCGGTATGGCCGAGCTCCTCGACCACAAGCACGGCGGTGTCGTGGTCGATCGACTGGTTGATGGTCGCCATCACGCCCATCTTGAACAGCGCCTTGACCACGTCGGCGCCCTTGATCGCCAGCTTCTGCGCGAGATCGGACACGACGATGTTGTCGCCGATGGCGACCTCGCGGGCCACCGGCGCGGTCGGACGCGCGAAGCCGTGGGCGCCGCCGCCGGTGCGGGCCGGCTCGGCCATGCGGCCGCGGACGCCCTTCTTCTTGCCGGAGCTGCGCCGCGCGCGGTCGCTGTCGGAGAGGTGCATCGGCCCCGAGCCGAAGCGCTTGCCGCCACGCTCCTCGCGCTCGTCGGCACCGCCGCGGGCGCCCTTGCCCGGACGGCCGCCCGGCGCCAGCGCCGGCGCGGCGGGCATGGCCGCGGCGGCGGCCGCAGCGGCACGGCGCTCCTCGTCGCGCTTGCGCGTGTCGATGAGGATGGTGGGATTGGCGGGACGGATCGAGATGCGGTCCTCGTCGACGGTGCGCGGCGGCCGCGAGGCGATCGCTTCGGCGCGCGCGCGCGCCTCGGCCTCGGCACGCTCGGCCTCCTCGCGCGCGGCGGCTTCCTGAGCGGCCTGCGCCTCGGCCTCGAGGCGCCGGGCCTCGGCCTCGCGCTCGGCCTCGCTGCGGGCGGCCTCGGCCTCCTGGCGCGCCTGCTCCTCGGCGGCCTGCTGGCTGCGCGATTCCTCGAGCTTGCGCTGGGCCTCCTCGCGCTCCGCGTCGGGCGAACCCTCGACCTCGGTCCGCTTGACGTAGGTGCGCTTCTGCCGGACCTCGACGTTGACGGTGGTCTTGCTCTTGCCGGCGGCGACCGTGATCTCCTGCACCTTGCGGCGCTTGAGCGTGATCTGCTTGGGCGTCTCCGCCTCGGTGGGCTTCTCCGCCTTGCCGTGAGTGCGGCGCAGGAAGCCAAGCAGCTTCATCTTCTCGGTCGGCGTCACCACCTGGTCCGGCCCGCTGAAGGTCATGCCCGCGTCGGCGAGCTGCTCCATGAGCTTCTCGACGGGCGTGCCGACCAGCTTGGCGAGCGTACGTACGGTGACTTCGGACATGTGACTTCCTGTTCCTGCTTCGGGTCGCGCCCTTTGGCGCGCCCCCTTGACTTGGGCCCGTTGCCGGGCTCGGGATTCTACTCTTGCCGGGTCCGGCGGGCTCAGCCCGCCTTCTCCAGGCGCTCGATCTCGGCGGCGCGGGCCGCGAGGATCAGCGCCGCGGCGTGCTCGGCGTCCATCCCCTCGATGTCGAGGATGTCGTCGACCGCCTGCTCGGCCAGGTCGTCCGCGCTGACGATGCCGCGGGCGGCCATGACGTAGGCGGTGGCCTCGTCCATGCCCGGCAGCGCCAGCAGGTCGTCCGCCGGCTTGTTCTCCTCGAGGCCTTCCTCGACCGCCAGCGCCTCGTTGAGCAGCGCGTCGCGGGCGCGGGCGCGGAGTTCCTCGACGATGTCCTCGTCGAAGCCCTCGACCGCCAGCAGCTCGCCGACCGGGACGTAGGCGATCTCCTCGATGGTGGTGAAGCCCTCGGTGACCAGGATGCCGGCGATCTCCTCGTCGACCTCCAGCTTCTCCTGGAACAGGGCGCGGGCGGCGGCCTGCTCGGCCTCGCTCTTGGCGACCACCTGGTCCTGGGTCATCACGTTGAGCTGCCAGCCGGTCAGGCGGCTGGCGAGGCGCACGTTCTGGCCACCCTTGCCGATCGCCTGCGCGAGCTTGTCCTCGGCGACCGCGAGGTCCATCGAGTGCTTCTCTTCGTCGACGATGATCGACTGCACCTCGGCCGGGGCCATGGCGTTGATCACCAGCTGGGCCGGGTTGTCCGACCACAGCACGATGTCGATGCGCTCGCCGTTGAGCTCGTTGGACACCGCCTGCACGCGCGAGCCGCGCATGCCGATGCAGGCGCCGATGGGATCGGTACGGGTGTCGTGGGCGATGACGGCGATCTTGGCGCGGTCGCCCGGGTCGCGGGCGGCGGCCTTGATCTCGACCAGGCCCTGCCCGACCTCCGGCACCTCGAGCTTGAACAGCTCCATCATGAATTCCGGCGCGGCGCGGCTGATGAACAGCTGCGGGCCGCGGACCTCGGAACGCACGTCGTAGAGATAGCCGCGCACGCGGTCGCCCGGGCGCAGCACGTCGCGCGGGATGCCCTTGTCCTTCGGGATGAAGGCCTCGGCGTTGCCGCCCAGATCGACGTAGATGTTGCCGCGCTCCGCGCGCTTGACCACGCCGATCACCAGCTCGCCGACGCGGTCCTTCCACGCGTCGACCACCTGGGCGCGCTCGGCCTCGCGCACGCGCTGCACGATCACCTGCTTGGCGGCCTGCGCGGCGATGCGGCCGAACTCGGCGTTCTCGACCTGCTCCTCGACGAAGTCGCCGACCTGGACGCCTTCCTTCTCGTCGACCGCGTCCATCAGGCGGATCTGGCGCTCGGGCGACTCCATCACGACGTCATCGGGCACGACCTCCCAGCGGCGGAAGGTCTCGTACTCGCCGGTCTTCGGGTCGATGTGGACGCGCATGGCGACGTCCTGGTCGGGATAGCGCTTCTTCGCGGCCGAGGCCAGCGCGGCCTCCATCGCCTCGACGATCACCTCGCGCGGCACGCCCTTCTCGTTGGCGACCGCCTCGACCACCATCAACAGTTCCTTGCTCATGGTCCTACTGCTCCGCGTCCGGCGACTCGTCGCCTGAAGTGTTGGAATCGTGCGCGCCGCCATCGGCGCGACGCGCGTTCTTCTTGCCCTTGCCGGTCTTGCCGGCGGTGTCCAGCCCGAGCGCCACGAAGTCCGGGACCACCCGCGCCTTCTCGACGTTGCCGTGCGCGACCGCGACCTCGCCACCGTCGACGTCCAGCGCGAAGCCCGCGGCGTCGGCGCGGAGGATGCGCCCCTGCAGGCGACGCCGGCCGTCCTGCGGCAGGCGCAGGGTGACCTTCACCGTCTCGCCGCGGTAGCGCGCGAAATGCTCCGGCGCGAACAGCGGGCGGTCCAGCCCCGGCGAGGAGACCTCGAGCACGTACTGCCCGGAGATCGGATCCTCGACGTCGAGCACCGCCGACACCTCGCGGCTGACCGCCTCGCAGTCGTCCAGGGTGACGGGACGCTCGCCCGCATCGATGTACAGGCGCAGCAGCGCACGCGACGGTGCCGGCAGGTATTCGACGCCCCACAGTTCCAGACCCAGGCCCAGCGCGGCCACGGTCGGTGACAGCAGTTCGGCGATCTGGTCTGTCTTGTTGGACAAGGGCGATGGCTTCCGTCGCGAGGGGGGAAAACAAAAAAGGGCCCGACGGCCCTTTTCCGGTACATCCAGGTTCCGGCGTCGGTTCCCGGAGCGGAAAACCGACTCAGGCCAGGAAAGAAAAGAGCCTCACTAGGAGGCTCTTTCACATCCTGAGCTGGTAGCGGGGGCAGGATACGTTCCTTATCTTAGCGAACCGATCCGGATCGTGCTCGCCCGCAGCAGACGCCCATTGTAGTCGCGCTTTCTCCGAACGCGCAACGCCGAGCTGATCATGTTCAGCTCTTGGTGCCGTAGCCCCGGCGCCGGGTCTTGCCCTCGACCTTGAGCGCCGACTCCACATCCCTGCCAGCGCCGCGGCGTGTGCCCAGGGCGTCCGGGGCAGGGGTAGATTGACCCACCCGTGCCCCTCTCGCGTCGGCAGGGCGCGCACCGAGGGGTAGGAAAACCGCATCGCTGGAGCGCAGCAATGCCTCACCCCGACGTCGAGCCAGGCGATCCCCGGGACTACACCGCGTACTCGATCCACGGTCGCGGGCGGATGCTGAGCACCCCGCTGCTGGAGCACTGCGAGCTGCTCGCGCGCACCGCTTCTGGCTACCTCGAGTGGTGGGTCGGCGACTTCAGCGCTGTCGCCGGCTGGCTCTCTGACGACGCGCCGACAGGCACATTGGAGTGGCGAGTGATCGCGTGGCGCGAACTCGGCGGTGTCCAGCGGCCCGAGCTCGCTGAGGACTGCGGCGGCCTGGAGTGCCTACACGGCCGCCCGCTCGACGAGTTCGCGCCGCTGCGGAACCGCGACGAGTGGATGCGCAGGCAGGCGGAGTCGCTCGTCGCCCCTCGCTGAGTCGGCGCCTATCGGATGACGCCCTGCTCCCGCAGGCGCTCGAGGCAGGCCTGTTCCCCGCGGCGGTTGATCCTCTCCTCCTCCAGGATGCTCAGCACAGTCGCAGCCCAGCGGGGGCCGTGCTGGATCCACGCCTCGATCGAGTCCAGAGGGACCGGCGGTACAGCCGGGGTCGCCGGCTCCCGGCAGTCAACCGCCGGCGGCAGCGTTGGCGGCGGCTCGGGCAGCTTCGACCGCGTCGCGCAGGCCGTCAGGAACAGGGCCGCGGCAATCAGCAGGCACTTCGATCGGCACATGGATGATGCGCTCCTGGATGATGGCGGCGGTCTCGCGGGCAGCGCTCCGTTCGGCGTCCGTGTCTGCGCGCGCGGCACGCTCAGCGAGGACCGCAGCCCGATCCCGGGCGTCGGCTGCGCGCCTCAGGGCGTCGTCGATGCCTGCGATGCGGTCGTGACATGCGGCGGTCTGCTCCGTCTCCTCGTGCGCGCGGCCGAGCTGGTATGCAAGCCAGAGCAGGCCAGCCGCGAGGCTCACCGCGAACACGTAGCGGATCACGCTACGGGCTCCGCGCCGAGACCTTTGACCTGGGAGCGCAGCAGGTCCACCTCGACCTTGAACCGCGCGATGAGGGCCTCGGCCTCCGCCAGGTCGCGGCGCAGCTTCTGCTCGTTCGCGTGACGCGTCGCGATCTCCTCGTCGAGCTGCGTGCGGAGGCGCGCGACCAACTGTCCCAAGCGCTTGGCGTCTTGGGTCAGCCCCTCGTAGATCACGTCCTCCGCCTTGCCGTTTCGGAGGGCTCGGAAGCCGACGATGCCTGTGATGACCGTGATCAGGGTGCCGATGAAGGTGAGCAGGATCTGCGTATCGGTCACGCCTGCCTCCTGTCGCGCGGCGTCGCGCCTGTCCGCATGAGGACCCACATCGCCCCGAGGGGCAGCACGACCAGCGGAGAGCCCAAGGCATTGGCATCGCTCAGCAGGACGGCCGGGCCGAGGTACGTCAGCACCCAGACCAGGCACATCAGCCCGTTGGACAGCCACGCGCACCACGGCCGGCTGTTGCGGTCCAGCAGGCGCCACCCCATGAGCAGTGCCGATCCGAAGTGCAGTGCCGCCCATCCCGCCGGCGCAGCGACGTAGCCAAGCGCGGTCAGCCTCGCGCCCTCCAGCCAACCGACCGGCCCTGCCGCCATGGCGAGGCCCTGGAACAGCGACGCAACGACCAGGCCGGCCATCGTCGGCCGGGTGGATCCTTCCCGCAGCGCCCTGGCGAGCTCCAACGTCATGCCCGCCCCGTCTCGATCATGCGGATGACGCGCTCCGCTCGCGTCGGCGTCTGCCGGTACCACAGCGAGTTCCGGAGGTTGGCGCCGGCCGCAGCCCAGTCGCGCCGCTCGATCATCGCCAGAGAGTTCGTGAAGCCGCGCAGGCCCGCTCCGCCGAGCTGGAACCGCATGTTGATCAGCGCCCGCGCCCGCACCGGGTCGTCTTGGACGGCGCGCCAGGCCGGCAGGTCGGCGAGATCCGACCGGCACGCCGCGATGTCGTTCGCCAGAAGCAGGTTGATCTCGGCGTCGGTGAGCCGGCCGCCCTTCCGCTTGTCGATGAGTCGGCCGACACCGATGGTCCAGTAGCCGAGATGATCCTGGTAGGCATGCGGCACCACGCCCTCGTCTCGGCGAAGCTCGGCGATCAGGATCGGGTCCTCGCCCGGTGCCGCGCCCCGCACCGAGATGGCCTCCAGCAGCGCGAGGTGGGTACGCGGCCCGTAGACCCCATCGGCGGGAACACCGAGCATGCGCTGCACTGCGAGGGTCTGGTCGCGGTTCATGCTGCGCAGGGTGCCCCCCGTGCGCGGCGAATCAACGGCCGCGCGCTACTGCGCTTCCAAGGCCGCGACGCGCGCCTCCAGGCTCTCTTGCCGCTGCGCGAGACCGCGCAGCACGAACCACGCTAGCTCGCTGGGGCGGAGGCTGTAGCGGTCTCCGGCCGGGGCCGCCTCCTGCACAACAGCACTACCCGCAGCACGGACCAGGTTGCCCTCGTCGTCGTACTCGTCCGGCCACTCCTCGCGAATCTCGTGCTGCTCGTCC
>NZ_JBHSGG010000009.1:0-16163 GCF_042654365.1 Coralloluteibacterium thermophilum | reverse complement strand
GCCGCTGGGCGGCGAGCCGGCGGGCCGCCTCGACGCCTGGTTCGCCGCGCGCGGCTGGACGCCCGCGCCCTTCCAGCGCGAGACCTGGGGGCACTACCTCGCCGGGCGCGACGGTCTCCTGCACGCGCCGACCGGCAGCGGCAAGACCCTCGCGGTCTGGGGCGGTCCCCTGCTCTCCGCGCTCGCCGCACCGCCACCGCCGCGCCGCCGCGGCCCGCGCCGGCTCCGCGCCCTGTGGATCACGCCGCTCAAGGCGCTGGCGCAGGACACCGCACATGCCCTGCGCGCACCCCTGCGCCCGCTCGGCCTGGACTGGGAGATCGGCATCCGCACCGGCGACGCCTCGACCCGCGAGCGCAGGCGCGCACGCGAGAGCCGCTTCGACGCACTGGTGACGACGCCGGAGAGCCTCTCGCTGCTGCTGTCCCATGCCGATGCCGCGCCGATGCTCGCCGGACTGGAAGCGGTCGTGGTCGACGAGTGGCACGCGCTGATGGCGACCAAGCGCGGCGTGCTGCTGGAGCTGGCGCTGGCCCGCCTGCGCGCGCTCGCGCCGGACCTGCGCATCTGGGGCCTGTCGGCCACGCTCGGCAACCTGGACGAGGCGCGCCGGGCGCTGCTGCCGCATGCGCCCGACGCGCCGCTGGTGCATGCGGTCGCACCGCGCGAAACGGCCATCGAGACCCTGCTGCCGCCGCAGGACGCGCGTTTTCCCTGGGCGGGCCACCTCGGCCTGAAGCAGTTGCCCCAGGTCCTCCAACGCCTGCTCGCGGTCCGCACCAGCCTGCTGTTCACCAACACCCGCTCGCAGGCCGAGCTGTGGCACCAGGCGCTGGCCGCGGTGTGGCCGGAGGCGCCGGAGACCCTCGCCCTGCACCACGGCTCCCTCGACACCGGCCTGCGCCACGCGATCGAGGACGCCCTGCGCGCCGGGCGCCTGCGCTGCGTGGTGGCGACCTCCAGCCTCGATCTCGGCGTGGACTTCCCCGACGTCGACCAGGTGCTGCAGGTGGGCAGCCCGCGCGGCATCGCCCGCCTGCTGCAGCGCGCCGGCCGCGCGGGCCACCGCCCCGGCGAGGCCGGGCGCATCGTCTGCGTGCCGACGCACCTGCTGGAACTCCTCGAATTCGCGGCGGCGCGACACGCGCTGGCGACCGGGCGCATCGAGGCGCGGCCGCCGCTGCGGCTGTCGCTGGACGTGCTCGCCCAGCACCTGGCGACCCTCGCGCTCGGCGGCGGCTTCGACGCCGAGGCGGCCTGGGCCGAAGTGCGCGGCACGCACGCCTTCGCCGACCTGCGGCGCGAGCACTGGGACGCGGTGCTGGACTTCCTGGTGCAGGGCGGCGCGGCGCTGTCGAGCTATCCGGAGTTCGCGCGCGTGCGTCGGGGCGACGACGGCCGCTACGTGATGACCGACCGCCGTCAGGCGCTGCGGCACCGGCTGTCGATCGGCACCATCGTCGGCGACGGCAGCGTGCAGGTGCGCTACCTCCGCGGCGGTGCGCTGGGTGCTGTCGAGGAGGCCTTCGTCGCGCGCCTGCGGCCGGGCGCGCGCTTCGCCTTCGCCGGGCGCACGCTCGAGTTCGTGCGGCTCAAGGACATGACCGCCTACGTGCGCCGCGTCGAGGGCGCGCGCGGCGCCGCCGTCCGCTGGATGGGCGCACGCATGCCGCTGTCGTCCGAGCTCGGCGCGGAACTGCGGCACGTCGTCGCCGGCGGCGAGGCGGACGCGCCGGAAGTGCGCGCCGTGCGCTCCCTGCTCGACCTCCAGGCCCGCATCTCCGCCCTGCCCGGCACCGACGACCTCCTGGTCGAGAGCCTGGTGGTGCGCGGGGAACGGCAGCTGTTCCTCTATCCCTTCGCCGGGCGCGACGTGCACGAGGGCTTGGCCGCGCTGCTCGCCACCCGCTGGTCGCGCCTGGCGCCCAACACCATCGGCTTCGCGGTGAACGACTACGGCCTGGTGCTGGCCCTGGCGCGCCCGATGCCCGTGGACGAGACCGTGCTGGCCGCGCTGCTTTCGCCCGACGGGCTGCTGGAGGACCTGCGGGCCAGCCTGGACCTCGGAGAACTCGCGCGCCGTCGCTTCCGCGAGATCGCGCGGGTGGCGGGGCTGCTGCCGCCGTCGCTGCCGGGACGCGCACCGCCCGGTCTGCGCACGCTGCAGGCCTCGGCGGGACTGATCTTCGACGTGCTGCGCCGTCACGATCCCGGCCACGTCCTCCTCGCCCAGGCCGAGCGCGAGGTGTACGAGGCGCAGCTCGACCTCCCCCGCCTGCACGCCACGCTGGCCGACCTGCGTGCACGCCGCTGGCTGCTGCGCACGCCGCGTGGCCTCTCCCCGCTCGGCTTCCCGCTGTGGGCCGAGCGCATGCGCGGCAACCTCAGCAACGAGGACTGGCGCACCCGCATGGCACGGGCCGCGGCCCGGCTGGAGGCGCGCTGGGCGCGGGAGGAGGCGCGGCCTAGAAGAAGAGGAAGCGGATCACGACCACGCTGAGCGCGGCGGTGCCGAGGAAGCCCAGCAGCGCGATCAGCCCGTCGCGCGCGATCAGCGACAGCGCGAACAGCGTGACCGAGAAGCCCGCCGCGGTCGCCGCGAAGGGCATCAGCTCCATGGGCGGCATCGTTATCGCGATCACCATGCAGCACAGGGCCACGGCGTACAGCCCGGGCCCCCTGGTCAGGAAGGTCAGCCGGCGGTGCAGCGGCTTGTCGATCCAGCGCGCGGGCGTCTCCATGAAGCGCATCGCCTGCTCGAAGCGCCGGCGGCCGATGTGCCGCCGGAGCAGGAACTTCGGCATCCAGAACCGCTTGCGCCCGATCAGCAGTTGTCCCGAGGCCAGGAAGATCAGGATGGCCATGGCGCTCGGCACGCCGGGGATGCCGCTCAGCGGCGAGAGCGCGATCAGGCCCGGCAGCAGCAGCACCGGCCCGAAGGAACGCGTGCCCACGGCCTCGAGCATGTGCTCCAGGCTCACGCCCTTGTCGTCGGAGTGGTCCGCGGCCGTGCTGAGCTTGTGCAGCATGCCCTGCAGGTCGGTCGGTTCGCGCTCGTCGTTCATTCGGAAAGGGGTGCGGAAAAGGGGCCGGCGGCGGGCCGCGGAGCGGCAGCGTAGCCAGCGCAGGCGGTCGGGAATGTGACGGCCGTCGGTGGCAATCGGGGCACCGCGCCCCCACCTCGCAGGCATGCCCGCTCTGCCCCGGCTCGACCTCGCCGGCCACCCCGCCGTCCTGCTGCCCGGACGCGCCCTGCTGCTGCCGGGGCTCGCGATGCTGGTCGTGGCCGACCTGCACCTGGGCAAGGGCGACGCCCTCCGCCGCGGCGGCATCGCGCTGCCCCGCGGCGGCACCCGCGACGACCTCGCGCGCCTGCAGGACCTCGTCGCGCGCCACGCGGCGCGGCGGCTGACGATCGTCGGCGACGTGCTGCACGGCGCGGCGCACGACGCCGCCTGGCGGGCCGAGTGGCGGGCCTGGCGCGAGGCGCACGCCGCGCTGGACGTGGCCGCGGTGCCCGGCAACCACGACCGCGCGCTCGCCGGCGCCGGGCTGGACATCCGCCTGCTCGGCGCCCGCCATGTCGAGGACGGGCTGGTGTTCCGCCACGTGCCGGCGCCGGATGCGGCCGGCACGGTCGTCGCCGGGCACCTGCACCCGGTGGTGCGCGTGCAGGGGGTGGGCCCGCGGAGCCGCTTTCCGGCCTTCTGGCACGCAGCCGAGGACGACGTGCTCACCCTGCCCGCCTTCTCCGCCTTCACCGGCGGCGCCGAATTCGCGCGCGCCCACGGCGACCGGGTGTGGGCCTGCGCCGGGGACGACGTGGTCCCGCTGCAGCCCGCCTCGGGCCCGACATGACCTCCGCGGCAGGCCGCGCCACACTGGAGGCCGATCCACCGTCCGGACACGCATGCCCACCACCACCACCGTCTTCCTCGACCGCGCCTCCCTCGATCTCGGCGACCTCGACCTCGCCGGACTGCACGCCGCCGCGGGCGACCTCGTCCTGCACGACGCGACCGCGCCCGAGGCGGTCGCCGGGCGCCTCGCCGGCGCCGAGGTCGTCCTGAGCAACAAGGTGCCGATCGCCGCGGAGACCTTCGCCGCCTGCCCCGCGCTGCGCCTGGTGCTGGTGGTGGCGACCGGCACCAACAACGTGGACCTCGACGCCGCGCGGCGGCACGGCGTGACCGTCTGCAACGGGCGCGGCTACGGCACCACCGCCGTCGCCCAGCACACGATGATGCTGATCCTGGCCCTGCACACGCGCTTCCTCGACTACCAGCGCGACGTCCGCGCCGGCGCGTGGCAGCGTGCGCCGCAGTTCTGCCTGATGCACCACCCCGTGGAGGAGCTGGCCGGCCGCACGCTCGGCATCCTCGGCCACGGTGAACTCGGGCAGGCGGTGGGCCGTCTGGCGGAGGCCTTCGGCATGCGCGTGCGGATCGGCCGCATCCCCGGCCGTCCGGACCGGCCCGGCTACGTTCCCTTCGAGACGCTGCTGGCCGAGGCCGACGTGGTGAGCCTGCACTGCCCGCTGACCGAGGCCACCCGCAACCTCATCGACGCCGACGCGCTTGCGCGCATGAAGCCGGGCGCCTTCCTCGTCAACACCGGCCGCGGCGGGCTCGTCGACGAGGCGGCGCTGGCCGACGCCCTGCGCCGCGGCGCCATCGCCGGCGCGGGCGTGGACGTGCTGACCGAGGAGCCGCCGCGCCGCGGCAACGTCCTGCTCGCCGACGACATCCCCAATCTCGTGGTCACCCCGCACAACGCCTGGGCCAGCCGCCAGGCCCGGCAGCGCCTGCTCAACCAGACCGTCGAGAACCTGCGCGCCTGGCGCGCCGGCAGGCCGGTCCGGGTGGTCGCATGAACGCCTCCGGCCCGCTTCCGCTGGAGCCCCTGCTGCGCCTGCTCGGCACGCCCCGCGAAACGCCCCTGCTGCACATGAGCATCGCCCTGGCGCTGCAGCAGCGCGACCGGCGGGACGAGGCCATGGCCCACCTGCGCACGGCGGTGGCGCGCGACCCGGCCTACGCAGCCGCGCACCGCCTGCTGGGCCTGCTCGCGCTGGAATCCGGCGACGCCGCGGCCGCGCGCACGGCCTTCGCCGAGGGCCTGGAGGCGGCGCGGCAGCGCGGCGACAAGCAGCTGGAGAAGGAGCTGGCGGTCCGCCTGCGGCGGCTGGACAGGACGCCGCCGGAGGCGTGAGCCGCACTGCACGGGCCGCGCCGTCCGCGTGAAGGCGCAGCGCAACCCCCGCTGACCCGGTCGTCGCCGCGGCGTTGATTGCGCGGCGCGCGCCCGCATCCTGTCGGCATGCCCGGGTTCCGCTTCCATCCCGCGGTCGCCGGCTGGTTCGACGCGACCTTCCCTGCGCCGACCCCGGCCCAGGCGGGCGCGTGGCCGGCCATCGCCGAGGGGCGCGACACGCTGATCGTGGCGCCGACCGGCTCGGGCAAGACCCTCGCCGCCTTCCTGGCCGCCATCGACGCCCTCGTCCGCGAGGCCGACGCCGGGGACGGCCTGCCGGACGAGACGCGGGTGGTCTACGTCTCGCCGCTCAAGGCGCTGTCGAACGACGTCAACCTCAACCTGACCGCGCCCCTCGCCGGAATCGCCGCGCGGCTCGACCGCGACCCCGGCATCCGCACCGCCGTGCGCACCGGCGACACGCCGCAGCGCGAGCGCGACGCCATGCGCCGGCGCCCGCCGCACATCCTGGTCACCACGCCGGAGTCGCTCTACATCCTGCTGGGCTCGGAATCAGGCCGGAAGATGCTCGCGGCCACGCGCGAGGTCATCGTGGACGAGATCCACGCGGTCGCCGGCAGCAAGCGCGGCGCCCACCTCGCACTGACGCTGGAGCGCCTCGACGCCCTCTGCGGGCGCAGGCCGACCCGCGTCGGCCTGTCCGCGACGCAGCGACCGATCGCGACCGTGGCCCGCTTCCTCTGCGGCACCGGGCGCGGCGAGGCTTGCACCCTCGTCGACGCCGGGCACGCGCGCGCCCGCGACCTGGGGCTCGAGGTCGCCGGCACGCCGCTCGCGCCGGTCATGTCCGGCGACGCCTGGAGCGAGGTGCACGCGCGCCTCGCCACGCTGATCCAGGCGCACCGCAGCACCCTGGTGTTCGTCAACACGCGGCGCATGGCCGAGCGCCTGACCCGCCACCTGTCCGATGCGCTGGGCCGCGAGGCGGTGGCCGCCCACCACGGCAGCATGGCGCGCGAGCACCGGCTCGACGCCGAACAGCGGCTCAAGCGCGGCGAACTCAAGGCGCTGGTCGCCACCGCCTCGCTCGAACTGGGCATCGACATCGGCGACGTGGACCTGGTCTGCCAGATCGGCTCGCCACGCGCGATCAACGCCTTCCTGCAGCGCGCGGGGCGCGCCGGCCATGCCGTCGGCGGCACGCCCAAGGCGCGGCTGTTCCCGACCTCGCGCGACGACCTCGTCGAGTGCGCGGCGCTGCTGGACGCGGTACGCCGCGGGGAGCTGGACACCCTGGTCGTCCCCGAGGCGCCGCTGGACGTGCTGGCGCAGCAGATCGTGGCCGAGGTCTCCGCGGGCGAGCGCGACGAGGACGGGCTGTACGCCCTCGCGACGCGGGCGTGGCCGTTCCGGGCGCTGTCGCGCGAGGACTTCGACGCCGTGGTGCGCATGCTCGCCGAGGGCTTCGCCACCCGCCGCGGGCCGCGCGCGGCCTACCTGCACCGCGATGCCGTCAACCGCGTGCTGCGCCCGCGCCGCAACGCGCGCACCACCGTCGTCACCTCGGGCGGGGCGATCCCCGACACCGCCGACTACGACGTGGTGCTGGAGCCGGCCGCGCAGCGCATCGGCAGCGTCAACGAGGACTTCGCGGTCGAATCGCTGGCAGGGGACGTGTTCCAGCTCGGCAACCGCTCCTACCGCATCCTGCGCATCGAGCGCGGCCGGGTGCGGGTGGAGGACGCACAGGGACAGCCGCCGAGCATCCCGTTCTGGATCGGCGAGGCGCCCGGACGCAGCGACGCGCTGTCGCACGCGGTGTCGCGGCTGCGCGCCGAGGTCGCCGCGCGCCTGGACGCCGGCGGCACGATCGCCGCCCGCGCCTGGCTGGAACGCGAGGTCGGCATCGGCGGCGCGGCCGCGGAGCAGCTCGTGGACTACCTGCTGCGCGCACGCGCCGCGCTCGGCCTGCTGCCCACGCAGGAGACGCTGGCGATGGAGCGCTTCTTCGACGCCTCCGGCGGCATGCAGCTGGTCATCCATTCGCCCTGGGGCAGCCGCATGAACCGCGCCTGGGGCCTCGCCCTGCGCAAGCGCTTCTGTCGCAGCTTCAACTTCGAGCTGCAGGCGGCCGCGACCGAGGACGCCATCGTGCTCTCGCTCTCGACCAGCCACAGCTTCGAGCTGGGCGACGTGGCGCGCTACCTGCACTCCGGCTCGGTGCGCGAGGTGCTGGTGCAGGCCATGCTCGATGCGCCCATGTTCGCCACCCGCTGGCGCTGGAACGCGACCACCGCCCTCGCCCTGCCGCGCTTCGCCGGCGGCGCCCGGGTGGCCCCGCAACTGCAGCGGATGAAGTCCGAGGACCTGCTGGCCACCGTGTTCCCCGACCAGGTCGCCTGCCAGGAGAACATCGTCGGCGAGCGCGAGGTGCCCGACCATCCGCTGGTCGCGCAGACGGTGCGCGACTGCCTCACCGAGGCCATGGACATCGACCGGCTCGAAGCGCTGCTCCGCCGGCTGGAGAGCGGCGAGGCGCGCATCGTCGCCCGCGATCTGACCCAGCCTTCGCCGCTGGCGGCGGAAGTGCTCGGCGCCCGCCCCTACGCCTTCCTCGACGATGCGCCGCTGGAGGAGCGCCGCACCCAGGCCGTGAGCGAGCGCCGCTTCGGCGACGCGGACACCGTGGGCGATTTCGGCGCGCTGGATGCGACGGCCATCGCCGCGGTGCGCGCCGAGGCCTGGCCCGACCCGCGCGACCGCGACGAAGTGCACGAGGCGCTGGTGGGCCTGGGCTGCGTCGCCGCGGCCGAAGCCACCGCGCACGGCTGGGACGCGCATCTCGCCACCCTCGCGACCGAAGGGCGCGCCGCCCGCCTGCTGCCCGCGGCCGGCAACGCGCTGTGGGTCGCGGTCGAGCGCCTGCCGGCGCTCGCGGCGGTGCACCCGGAGGCACCCGTCGAACCCGTGCCGAGGGTCCCGGAGGACTACGCACGCGAGACCTGGACGCGCGAGCGCGCCCTGGTCGAGCTGCTGCGCGCCCGCCTCACCGGGCTGGGCCCGACGCCGCTCGCGCCGCTGGCGGAGACGCTCGGGGTGGACGTCGACGACGCCCTGCTCGCCCTCCTCGCCCTGCAGTCCGAGGGCTTCGTGCTGCGCGGGCGCTACTCGCCCGACGCCGCGGAGGAGGAATGGTGCGAGCGCCACCTGCTCGCGCGCATCCACCGCTACACCGTCGGGCGCCTGCGTCGCGAGGTCGAGCCGGTGGCGGTGCGCGACTTCATGCGCTTCCTGTTCGACTGGCAGCGGCTCGCGCCCGGGGCCCGCGCCGCCGGGCCGGATGCGCTGCCGGGCGTGCTCGCCCAGCTCGAAGGCTTCGAGGCGCCGGCGGCGGCCTGGGAGGGAGAACTGCTGCCCGCCCGGCTGCAGGGCTACGAGATCGGCTGGCTCGACGCGCAGTGCAGCGCCGGACGCGTCGCCTGGACGCGGCTGGCGCCGGGCATGGGCGCGCCGGCATCGCTGAAGGGCTCGCCGCTGGCCCTGCTGCCGCGGCGCATGCTCGCCCGCTGGATCGGCCTCGCCGACACCGCTGCCGGCGAGGCGCGCGAGGCGCTGTCGTCGCGCGCGCAGCGGGTGCTCGACGATCTCCAGCGCCACGGGGCCTCCTTCCTCGACGACATCGGCGACCGCAGCCGGCTGCTGCGGGTGGAACTGGAGGACGCCCTGGCCGAACTGGTGGCTTCCGGGCGCATCACCGCCGACGGCTTCAACGGCCTGCGCGCCCTGCTGGTGCCGCCGTCGCGGCGCGCCGGGGCGGCCCGCCGGGGCCGTCGTGCCTCGCTGTTCGGCCTGGCCGATGCCGGCCGCTGGGCGCCCCTGGCGCGCGGCGGGAGCAGCGACGACGACACGGTGGAACACGTCGCGCGGGTATTGCTGCGCCGCTACGGCGTGGTGTGCTGGCGCCTGCTGGCGCGCGAGGCGGCATGGCTGCCGCCCTGGCGCAGCCTGCTGCGGGTCTACCAGCGCCTGGAGGCGCGCGGCGAGATCCGCGGCGGGCGTTTCGTGGACGGCCTGGTCGGCGAACAGTTCGCCCTTCCCGAGGCCGTCGGTCTGCTGCGCAGCGTGCGCCGGCGCCCGCACGACGGGCGGATCCTGGTGGTCGCCGCCAGCGACCCGCTCAACCTCGCCGGCATCCTGCTGCCGGGCCCGCGCGTGCCGGCCGTGCTCGGCAACCGCGTCGCGTGGCAGGACGGCGTCCCCGTGGCCGCGAGGATCGCCGGGGAGACGGTGCGCCTCGACGACGCCGCGCCCGCGGTCGCGTCCTGGGAACCGGGTTCGGTTTCCGCCACCTCCACCGAACCCGCGCACTAGAGCGCGCTCCGGGGCGGTTGCGGGACGGACCGGGGGCGTGACGCAACGCGCGTGCCCCCAGCGGCACGTACCGACGCCCCTCCCCGTGCGCGCGCATCTCCTCTCCGCGAGACGTGACGCCCCTGCAACGGTCATTCGGCCGTCATACCGGCGTCGCCGGACTGCCACCTCCGCGGCGCAGGCTGCGTCAAACCGGAGGAGACGCCATGTACGTCGCGATCGTCACCGAGACCTACCCGCCCGAGATCAACGGGGTGGCGCTGACGGTACGCAGCCTCGAGGAGGGCCTGTCGGAACTCGGCCATCGCGTCGCCATCGTTCGGCCGCGCCGGGGCGACCGCCAGGCGCCCCGGCAGGACGAACTGCTCGTCCCGGGCATGGGCCTGCCGCGCTACCCGGGCCTGCACATGGGACTCCCGGCAACGCGCCGCCTGGTCCGCCATTGGGGGACGGACCGCCCCGACGCCATCTACGTCGCCACCGAGGGCCCGCTCGGCGCCTCCGCGGTCGCCGCCGCACGCCGGCTCGGGATTCCGGCCACGACCGGCTACCACACCCGCTTCGACGACTACCTGGCGGACTACGGCATCGGCGCGCTGGCGCCCCTGGCGCGGCGCTGGCTGCGCCACGTCCACAACCGTGCCGGCGCCACCCTGGTGCCCACGCGCGCCCTCGTCGAGGAACTCACCGGACGCGGCTTCCGCACCGTGCTGCGGCTGGCGCGCGCGGTGGACACGCGGCGCTTCGACCCGGCGCACCGCGACCCGGCCCTGCGCGCGGCCTGGGGCGCCGCGCCGGACACGCCGGTCGTCATCCACGTCGGCCGCATCGCCGCGGAGAAGAACCTTCAACTCGCGGTGCGCGCCTTCCGCGCCCTGCAGGAGGACCGCCCGGACGCCCGCTTCGTGCTGGTCGGCGACGGCCCGGCGCGCGCGGCGCTGGAGCGCGCCAATCCCGACTTCGTGTTCTGCGGCATCCAGCGCGACATGGCGCTGGCCAGGCATTTCGCCAGCGGCGACGTGTTCCTCTTCCCGAGCACGACCGAGACCTTCGGCAACGTGACCCTGGAAGCCATGGCCAGCGGCGTGGCCACGGTCGCCTTCGACTACGGCGCGGCGCGCGAGCACATCCGCAACGGCATCAGCGGCCGCACCATCGCGCTCGGCGACGAGATCGACTTCGTCCGCGCCGCCTGCATGCTCGGCACCGAGCCCGCACTGCGGGCCCGCCTCGCCGCCGCCGGCCGCCAGGCGGTGGCCGAACTCGAACCCCGGGCGGTCTCGGCGCGCTTCGCACAGATCCTCGCCGATCTCCGCACGCATCCCCCGCAGGCCGACCTGCAGGGCATCGAGGTGCCGCGATGAACGCCCAGCGCCGCGGCCTGCGGGAGGTCGAACACGCCTGGTGCGTGTACGCCAACCGCTGGGCGCTGCGCCCGGAGGTGGGCCGCGGCTTCTCCATCGTGAGCCGGCTGGGCGACGGCGTGTTCTGGTACACGCTGATGCTGGCCATCGTTGCGTTCGACGGGCTGGACGGGCTGCGCGCCTCCCTGCACATGGCCGCCACCGGCGCGCTGGCGCTGTTCCTCTACCGCCGCCTCAAGCGCTGGACCCGCCGCCCGCGTCCCTACGCCGCCGACGGCCGCATCCGCGCGCTCGTGCCGGCGCTGGACGAGTTCAGCTTCCCGTCCGGCCACACCCTGCACGCGGTGGCCTTCACCATCGTCGCGCTCGCGCACTACCCGATGCTCGCGCCGCTGCTGCTGCCCTTCACCGCGGCCGTCGCCGCGTCCCGCGTGGTGCTGGGGCTGCACTATCCCAGCGACGTCCTCGCCGCGACCGCCATCGGCGCCACCCTGGCCTCCGCCTCGCTCTGGGTGGCGGGCGCGCTGGTGGTCTGACCGCGACAAGCGCGCTGCGCGCGCTCATCCCGGTGGTGAGAAGTGAGACCTGAGGAGTGAGGAACGAGAGGGGAGATTCGACTGCGCGTCGCCCCTTCATGCACTCCTCAAGCAGCGCGCTGCGCGCGCTTCACCCCCATCCCGGCCTTCCCCCGCAGGCGGGGGAAGGGGCTTTGCAGCGAGAAGTGGGGAACGAGGAGTGAGGAACGAGAAAAAGCACGGCTGCTCGCACGCGTTCCTCACTCCTCCTCCACGCACTCCTCGACCATCAGCCCCCTCCCCCGCGGACAGCGGGGGAGGGTTGGGGTGGGGGCGCTTCTGCTGCGAGAAGTGAGACATGAGGAGTGAGAAACGAGCGGAGATTCGACTGCGCGTCCTCCCCTTGATGCACTCCTCAAGCAGCGCGCTGCGCGCGCTTCACCCCCATCCCGGCCTTCCCCCGCAGGCGGGGGAAGGGGCTGTACGGCGAGAAGTGGGGATGAGGAGTGAGGAACGAGAGACAGCGCCGCTGCCCCGCACTCGCTTCTCACTCCTCTCCACTCTCTCCTCGACCAGGCCTCACTCGCCTCTCGACAACACCTTCGCCGCCCCGATCGCCGGGCGGAGCTGGGCCGGCCAGTCGCGGTCGACCGCGACCTGGGCCTCGGCACGGGTGGCCTCGAGCGCCTCGAAGTCGAGGTCGGCGATGGCCCAGACCTGGTCGCCCCGGGTGGCGGCGAGGATGCCGTCCTCGGGCAGGCCGCGGTCCATCGGCGCGAACAACGCCGCCTCGCCGGAATTCACGTCCAGCGCCGGGCTCCACTCGGCGATCCCGGCGGTGACCGACTGCGCGACGAAGCAGCGGTTCTCAAGCGCGCGGGCCATGCAGCCGACGCGCACCCGGGTGGCGCCGGCGGCGGTGTCGGTGCAGCTCGGCACGGTCAGCAGGCGCATGCCGGCCTCGCGCTGGGCGCGGACCGGGAGCGGGAACTCGCTGTCGTAGCAGACCGCGGTGCCGGTGCGGATGCCGTCCACCTCGAACACGCCCAGCGCATCGCCGGGCTCGATGCTGCCCACCTCCAGCTCGAACGCGGTCAGCGCCAGCTTGTCCTGGTACAGGTGCCCGCCGCCGGCGAAGAACCAGTCGCTGCGGTTGCGATAGCGCCCGTCGCCGATGCCGAGCAGGAAGGTGCCGGCGTTGATGTGCAGGTCGAGCTCGTCGGCCAGCCGCGCATACAGCGCCAGCCACGCCGCACGATGCTGCTGGATGGCCGCCAGCGAGGCATGCAGGTCCGCGTGCACCGCGGCCGGGAAGGTCGCGGCCAGTTCGAGCGAGAGGTACTCGGGCAGCACGGCGACGCGCGCGCCGGCGGCTCGGGCCTCGCCGAGCAGGCGCGCCTGGGTCTCGGCGAAGGCCTCGAAGTCCCGGGGACGGCCGATGGGGTACTTGGCGACGGCGACCTTCATGCCGCGTCCTCCAGCCGGCGCAGCCAGAAGGTCAGGGTCTTGGGCGTCTCCTCCATCTCGCCGTGTTCGGCCCAGCGCAGGGTCGCCTGCATGCCCGGGCGCTTCCCGTAGCCGCGCTTCCGCCAGAAGGCGTCGTTGTCGCGGTGCCCGGGCGGCCGCCGGGGATCGTCCGGCGCGCGGTCGACGGAGCAGAACGCGGTCCAGTCGAAGCGCCCCAGGCTGCGCGCATAGCCCTCGCGCTCGTCGAAGAAGCGGTGCCCGAGTCCGCGCCCGCGGTACTCGTGGAGCAGGACGGACTCGCCGAAGTAGAACACCCGCTCCGGGTCGATGCCGGCGTCGCGGAACGGCGTCCGGAACGCCTCCTCCTCGTCGGCGAGCGGAATGCCGGTGGAGGCGCCGATCACCCGCTCGCCGTCGAAGGCGAGCACGAACAGGCTGTGCGGCGCACGCGCGTAGCGGGCCAGATAGCGCGCCTCGTAGTCGGCGTCGCCGGCGTAGAGATAGGGGAAGTCCTCGAACACCGCGATGCGCAGGCGGGCGACGTCGTCGAGGTACGGGAGGATGCCCTCGCCGCTGAGGACGAGGACGCGCAGGGCTTCGTTCATCCCCGCGATTCTAGGGCTCCGGGGTCGTGCAGCGGCACACCGCTGCATTCCGCAGGTGCGACGGGCGTCCGGTTTGGGGCACTCTTGGGGCGTTCGTTCCGGGGAGAGTCCTGCGTGGAAGCCATCGTCAGCGCCGTCAACGGCGTCATCTGGAGCCCTGCGCTCATCGTCCTGTGCCTGGGTGCCGGCCTGTATTTCTCGATCCGCACCCGCTTCATGCAGGTCCGCGGCTTCCGCGAGATGATCCGGCTGATGCTCGCCGGCGAGAAGTCGGCCGCCGGCGTCAGCCCCTTCCAGGCTTTGGCGATCTCGCTCTCCGGCCGCGTGGGCACCGGCAACATCGCCGGCGTCGCCACCGCGATCACCTTCGGCGGGCCGGGCGCGGTGTTCTGGATGTGGATGGTGGCCTTCCTCGGCGCCTCCACCGCCTACGTCGAATCGACGCTCGCGCAGATCTACAAGGAGAAGGACGACAAGGGCCTCTACCGCGGCGGCCCGGCGTACTACATCGAGAAGGCCATGGGCCAGAAGTGGTACGCGTGGATCTTCGCGATCGCCACCATCGTCGCCACCGGCTTCCTGCTGCCGGGCGTGCAGGCCAACAGCATCGCCCAGGGCATGAACAACGCCTTCAACGTGCCGCCGACGGTCACCGCCACCGTCATCGTGATCGCGCTGGGCTTCATCATCTTCGGCGGCGTCAAGCGCATCGCGCGCTTCGCCGAGGTGGTCGTGCCGTTCATGGCGCTGGCCTACATCCTGATCGCGCTGGTGGTGATGTTCCTCAACATCAACCAGGTGCCGGAGGTGATCGCCCTGGTGCTGCGCAGCGCCTTCGGCCTGGAGGCGGGCTTCGGCGCGGTGCTCGGCCTCGCCGTCGAGTGGGGCGTGAAGCGCGGCATCTACTCCAACGAAGCCGGCCAGGGCACCGGTCCGCACGCCGCGGCGGCGGCCGAGGTCTCGCACCCCGCGAAGCAGGGCTACGTCCAAGCGTTCTCGATCTACGTCGACACCCTGCTGGTGTGCTCGGCGACCGCGTTCCTGATCCTCTCGACCGGGCTGTACAACGTCGTGCGACCGGCCGGTGGCTTCATCGTCGAGCGCCTCCCGGGCGTGGAGGTCGGGCCGCGCTACGCGCAGGCGGCGGTCGAGACGGTGCTGCCGGGCTACGGCGCCGGCTTCGTCGCCCTGGCGCTGCTGTTCTTCGCGTTCACGACCATCCTTGCCTACTACTACATGGCGGAGACCAACGTTGCCTACATCAACCGCAAGGTCCACCGCCCGTGGATGACCTTCGCCCTGCGGGTGCTGATCCTCGCCGCGGTGACCTACGGCTGCGTGCGCAGCGCCAAGCTCGCCTGGGACATGGGCGACATCGGCGTGGGCCTGATGGCCTGGCTGAACATCGTCGCCATCCTCATCCTGCAGCGCCCCGCCCTGCGCGCCCTGCGCGACTACGAGGCCCAGAAGAAGGCGGGCCTGGACCCCGTGTTCGACCCCGACGCGCTCGGCATCCGCAACGCCGACCTGTGGCGCGAGAAGCTCGCCGCGAGCCAGGCGACGGTGCCCCCGCCGGCCGACGACGCACCCGCCGACGCCAGCGCGGCCGAATCCCCGCCGCGTGGCTGAGGAGTGAGTGGAGAGGAGTGTGACGGTCGAGGAGTGAGCGCAGAGGAGTGAGGAACGAGTGCGAGCAGCTGCGCTTTCTCTCACTCCTCATCCCCACTTCTCGCTGCAAACCCCTTCCCCCGCCTGCGGGGGAAGGCTGGGATGGGGGGTGAAGCGCGCGCAGCGCGCTGCTTGAGGAGTGCATGAAGGGGACGACGCGCAGTCGAATTCCCCCCGTTTCTCACTCCTCATCTCTCACTTCTTGCAGCAGAAGCGCCCCCTCCCCAGCCCTCCCCCGCTGTTCGCGGGGGAGGGGGCAGAGCGGTCGAGGAGTGAGCGCAGAGGAGTGAGGAGTGAGGAGTGAGGAGCGAGTGCGAGCAACTGTGCTTTCTCTCGTTCCTCACTCCTCATCCCCCACTCCCCGCTGCAAACCCCTTCCCCCGCCTGCGGGGGAAGGCCGGGATGGGGGTGAAGCGCGCGCAGCGCGCTGCTTGAGGAGTGCATGAAGGGGAGGACGCGCAGTCGAATCTCCGCTCGTTTCTCACTCCTCATGTCTCACTTCTCGCAGCAGAAGCGCCCCCTCCCCAACCCTCCCCCGCTGTCCGCGGGGGAGGGAGCTGACGGTCGAGGAATGAGCGCAGAGGAGTGAGAAACGCGTGCGGGGCAGCGGTGCTGTCTCTCGTTCCTCTACTCCTCATCCCCACTTCTCGCCGTAAAGCCCCTTCCCCCGCCTGCGGGGGAAGGCCGGGATGGGGTGAAGCGCGCGCAGCGCGCTGCTTGAGGAGTGCATGAAGGAGACGACGCGCAGTCGAATCTCCGCTCGTTTCTCACTCCTCATGTCTCCTTTCTTGCAGCAGAAGCGCCCCCTCCCCAGCCCTCCCCCGCTGTCCGCGGGGGAGGGGGCAGAGCGGTCGAGGAGTGAGTGCAGAGGAGTGAGTAACGAGTGCGAGCAGCTGTGCTGTCTCTCGTTCCTCACTCCTCATCCCCCCCACTCCTCGCTGTAAAGCCCCTTCCCCCGC
>NZ_JBHSGG010000008.1:0-8871 GCF_042654365.1 Coralloluteibacterium thermophilum | reverse complement strand
GGTCTTGGACATGGCAACACCCGTACATGGGGGCGTTGCACTTGGAGCTTGAGCCTAAGCTTCCAGGTCGTTTCCGAGTTTGCGGGTTTTCATGCTGTGTGCTCCATTCGTTGTCGATAGTGCCGGCCTGCGTCGAGCGGCCGAATCAGAGGGTCGGCAGGGATTCGTGTAAAAAACGGCCGAAAGTGACCTAACTGCCTGTCGCAGCTGGCTTTCTTGGCCGCTCCAGAAAATCGAGGGTTGGGCAGTACTCTCCCGCCGGCACTTGGGCGCACCGCGCTACTTTCTGTTCGAGATCCCTCTCCAGCTGTCGCAGCTCGCGGATTCGTAGACGGACATCGGCGAGCTTTCGCTCGGTCAATTGACGGGTCTGCTCGCAAGAACGCTCGCCTGTGATCTGTAGCAGGCCAGCGATCTCGTCGAGGCTGAATCCCATCATCTGAGCGCGACGGATGAACTGAAGCCGATTGACATCGTTTTCGTCGTAACGACGCACGCCTCCTATCGGTCGCTCGGGTTGACGCAGCAGCCTACGGCGCTGGTAGTAGCGCACGGTTTCGACATGCACGTCGGCCGCCGCCGCCAGCTGGCTGATCGTAAACGTGTTCGGACGCACGGCTTGACTCCGTACCTAGGTACAGAGGCTAGTATGCTCCGATGCAAACAACCCCGGCCAAATCGTCTGTTCCAGCCATCGTTGGCGCGAGCATCGCCGCCATTGGCGCATCGGTCTGCTGCGTCGTGCCGCTGGCGTTGGTCCTGCTGGGCATCAGTGGCGCCTGGATCGGCAACCTGACCGCGCTGGATCCATGGCGCCCTTGGTTCAGTGCTGCCGCCCTGCTGTCGCTGGGGTTAGCCTTCTGGGGCCTGTACGGACCAGCCTCTCGATGCCGCGCCGAAGGCCAATGCGTGGATCCGGGCATCTTGAGCCGGCGGCGGCGCTGGCTTTGGTTAGCCACTGTCGTGATCGCCTTGTTGTTGTTGTTTCCGTATTACGTGATTTGGCTTCTGTAGGAGACGATCGATGCGCAAGTGGACATTGGCCTTGATGGCCGTCATATGGGCCGGAACGGCGGGGGCCGCCCCCACTGAGACGGTGGTGTTGCAGGCCGCGAACATGACCTGCCCTACGTGCAGCATCACCATTGAGAAAGCGCTCGAGAAGGTGCCCGGCGTAGCTGACACTGCGGTCGATACCAAGGCAGCCACGGTAACGGTGACCTTCGATTCCGAGCGTACAAGTGCTTCGGACATCGCACGGGCCATCACCGAAGCAGGCTTCCCGGCCAAGGCACGGACAAATGGTGGCTGATCTGCAACTGCAAAGCATGCTGACCTGCCCAGAATGCAGGCACCAGGCCAGCGAGATGATGCCTACCACGGCCTGTCAGTTTTTCTACGAGTGTCCAGGCTGCAGCACGGTACTGCGGCCCAAGCCGGGCGACTGTTGTGTGTTCTGTTCGTACGGCACCGTGCCGTGTCCACCGATCCAGCAACAGAATCCCTGCTGCGGATAGCGGTCGCGGCCACTGGATGCCGATCATCAGCCAACTCGGCGAACAAACGCCCCGGCATACGGGGCATTTCTTCTCTTGGGCCGGGCAACGGGCCGCAACTTGCTATTTCGCCTCGTCCCGGTAGCTCCGCCAAGCCATACGGAGTACCCGCCAGGCGGACCGCAGAAACATCAGCAACAGTCCACCGGCGATGACCAGATCGGGCCAGCCCGCATCGAACAGCCACACGCCGGCGGCCGCCAGCAGTACCGCAACACCCTCGTACAGATCATTGCGCGAACACTCCCACGCCGATGACATGTTCACATCGCCGAAGCGGTACGGCGTCAGCAACCACAGGCACAGTGCGTTGAACGCAAGGTTGATCACCGCAGCAATGCCGATGGCCTCGAAGATCGGTACCTCCGGATGGGCCAGGCGCCAGCCGATCTGGATGGCGACCGCCACCGCGGCGCCGAAAATCAGCAGTCCCTTGATCAGCGCCACTTTGGCCTTGGCGCGCAAGCTGGCGCCGATCACCGCCAGGCTCAGCAAGTAGGTCAGCGCATCGCCAAGATTGTCGAGGCTGCCTGACAGCAACGAGGACGATCCGCTGTAAATCGCCGCCGTGATCATCATCACGAAGGTGGCGATGTTGATCGCCAGCACGATCATCAGCACGCGCCGCTGCCCGGCCTCCAAGGCCCGGATATCCACTGTGCTTCCGCAGCCGCACGAGTCACCCATGGTCAAGTCTCCAGATGGGAGCGGACGCAGGAATTGCGGACCGCTGTCAGGTCGGCGATCCTAAAGTCTGTAGCCGCTACAGGGTCAAGCCCATGAAGATTGGAGAGGTCGCGACACGCAGCGGGTGCCATCCGGAAACCGTGCGCTACTACGAGCGCATCGGGTTGTTGCCTGCGCCGCCGCGCACAGCGAGCGGGTACCGCGATTATCGGTCAACGGACGTGGATCGATTGCGCTTCATCAGTCGTGGCCGCGACCTTGGCTTCTCCCTGGAGGAGATCCGCAGCCTGCTGGGCCTGGCCGAGGACGACGGATTGTCATGCCAAGATGTCGACCGGCTCGCCCGCGTGCACCTGGTGGACATTCAGGCCCGGCTCGGGGACCTGCAGCGGATGGCCGCTGAGCTCGAACGGGTGATCGGCAGCTGCAGTGGGGGCGAGCGCGGCCAATGTGTCATCCTGGACACGCTGCGGCGCCCACTGACAAGCACCGAGAAGTGACCTGGGCGGGCGGCAGCATGGCAGTCACGCGTTGCCACCCGTCGTATCAGCGGTATGTAGGCCAGCATTGCGATCAACTCGACCAGCGTCTGGGTCACGATCACCGCCGGTACGATGGGAAGCGCGCCGGGGATCGACAGGGCCAACGGCAATATCACCAGTGAGTTGCGCGTGCCCGACGCGAACGCCACGGCCCGTTTCGCCGGAACAGCCAGCTTGAAAATCCGTGCCACCGCAAGGCCGAGCTGTGGCGCGATGATCGCGAAGGCAATGTAGAACGGCACTACCGAGACCGCAGCATTGCTTGCTGGTCCCAGCTGCGGTGTCACCGCTGCGATCACCACGAAGAGCACCCCCGCGGTGGCGGGTACCGGCATCACCCCACCCAGGCCGGCCAAACGGGCCACTCTCGGCGAGCGCGAGGCGGCTGCCTGCAGGCCCGCCGCGAGCAGTAGCGGGACCGCGATCAGCCAGACGAATGCGTGCAGGAACGGACCTGCCTGGACCAGTGAGGCCGATGTTTCGCCCATCAGCACGCCGAAGTACAGCGGCAACAGCAACATCTGCACGAGCAATAGAACCGGCGTCGCAGCCAGCAGCAGCGCGGAGTCCGCCTTGCCCAGATGGGAAAAGGTGACCACGTAGTCGATGCATGGGCACAGCAGTACGAAGAGCACGGCGATACGGACCAGCGGGTCTGCTGGCAAAAGCGGCAACATGGCCGCGACCAGCAGCGGCACGACCAGGAAGTTTGCAACGAGCAATGCGCCCAGGAAGCGCCGGTTCGCCAGCGCGGCTCGCAGCTTGACCAACGGCACCTGCAGGAAGGTGACGAACAGCATCAATGCCAGCGCGGGATTGATCAGGACTTCCAGCCTGCCGGTGCCGGGTACGGTCAACGCGACGGCGAAGCCGAGCGCAATCGCCAGAAAATAGATCGGGATCTGGTGCCGTTCCAGTCTGTCACGCACATCGTTCAACCGACTCATGGGGTGACCGCTGTGCCCTGCCGAATGCCCCGACACAAAGCGCGGCTCCGATGGAGAAAGTACTGCAAGCCGGCTCTGCTAGCCATGCTCTTGACCTCGCGCATCCCGCAGGATCTCGATGCCCCCCTTCAGGGCGATCGCCGCCACCGCAAGACCGACGACTAGATCGGGCCAGGCCCGCCCGGTCCAGAGCACCAATCCGCCACCCACAAGCACGCCCGCGTTGGCGACAAAGTCGTTGGTGCTGAAGGTGGTCGCGGCGCGCACGTTCACGTTGGTCTGCCGGATCTTCTTGAGTAGCCACACACAGGTCGCGTTCACTATGGCGGCTCCCAGGGCCATCACCATCATCGTTGTGCCAATGGGCTCGACGTCGCCGAAAAATCGACGGCCCACGTCGACCAGGATCCCAGCGGCGAACAGGATCAGCAGCCAGCCGGACACTTTGGCCGCCGACCGTTTCCAGGCTTGTGAGCGACTGAGTGCGAGCAGGGTGATGATGTAGACGGCGCTGTCGGACGCATTGTCCAGTCCATTTGCGATCAGAGCGCTTGAGCCGGCGGCGACGCCCGTGACCCCGAACCCCGCGGCAAGCGCGAGGTTCAGGGCGAGGACGATCAACAGGATCCGGCGCTGGTGCGCGTCGTGTATCTCGATCTTCTCTTCACTCAACTCAGTGGGCCTCCAGTTGCGGCTTCGCTGCGTCGCCGCGATGCAGAAGACGGTAAAGGGTGGGCAGGACAAGCAGGGTGAGCAGCGTTGAAGACACGATCCCGCCGATCACGACGGTGGCGAGCGGACGCTGCACCTCCGCGCCCGCGCCGACATTGAGCGCCATGGGGACGAAGCCGAGCGACGCGACCAGGGCGGTCATCAGCACGGGCCGCAGCCGCCCGAGGGCGCCGTTGAAGACCGCGTCGTCCAGCGACTGGCCTTGTTCGCGCAGGTTGCGAATGAAGGCGATCATGACCAGGCCGTTGAGCACGGCCACGCCGGACAGCGCGATGAAGCCGACGCCTGCGGTGATCGACAACGGGATGCCGCGCAGTGCCAGTGCGGCCACACCGCCCGTCAGGGCCAGCGGCACCCCGCTGAACACGATCACCGCATCCCTGGCCGAGCCAAAGGCCATGAACAACAGGCCGAAGATGAGGACCAGGGTCACCGGTACCACGACGGCGAGCCGTTGGCTGGCCGAGATCAACTGCTCGAACGTGCCGCCGTAGTCGATCCAGTAGCCCTCCGGCACGTTCACCTGCTGCCCGACGCGCTGCTGCAGCTCTTCGACGAAGCTGCCCAGGTCGCGATCACGCACGTTGGCGGTCACCACCACCCGGCGCTTTCCGTTCTCGCGGTTGATCTGGTTGGGCCCCAGCAGGCTCTCGATCTTCGCGACCTCCCGCAGCGGTACGGTCCGCGCGGTCGCCCAGCGTGGCTCCAGACTCGACCGGTCCGCGTTCCCACCGTCGGACAAGGGGATCGGCAGATCCTGGAGGGCGGTCGGATCGACACGCATCTGTTCCGGCAGTCGGACCACGATATCGAAGCGGCGATCGCCCTCGAACAGCTGGCTGGCGACCTGGCCACCGACCGCAGTGGCAACGGTCTGCTGCACGAGCCCAGGATTCAAGCCGAAGCGCGCAAGCGCCGCACGATCCGGCACGATCGTCAGCAGTGGCAAGCCGGTCGCCTGTTCGGTCTTGACGTCGGCTGCGCCCTCGACCTGCCTGGCAACGGCCTCGACCTGTTCGGCCACCTCGACCAGCGTGTCCAGGTCATCGCCGAACACCTTGACCGCCACGTCCGCACGCACGCCGGAGATCAGCTCGTTGGTCCGCATCTCGATCGGCTGCGTGAACTCGTAGTTGTTGCCTGGGAGCGTCGCCACCGCCGCCTCGATCTCGTCGAGCAGTACGTCCTTGGGCTTGCGTGGGTCGGGCCACTGCCCGCGTGGCTTCATCATCAGGAAGGTGTCGGCGACGTTTGGTGGCATCGGGTCGGTAGCCACCTCGGCCGTGCCGATCTTGCTGAACACCCGCTCCACTTCGGGAAGCTGCATCAGCCGCTCCTCCACGGCGAGCTGCATCTTCACCGACTGCTCCAGGCCAGTGCCCGGGATGCGGATCGCATGCATGGCGACGTCACCCTCGTCCAGGCTGGGAATGAACTCGCTGCCCAGGCGCGTGGCGACAAGCAGGGACACGGCAACCAAGACAAACGCCCCGGCAAACACCCAGTTCTGCCGACGGAGCGACCACGAGAGCAACGGCTTATAGCCGCGTCGCACCCACTGGACCAGCCGGTTCTCCTTCTCCTGGACCCGGTTGCCCATGAAGATCGCGATGGATGCGGGAACGAAGGTGAGTGACAAGACCATTGCACCGGTGAGGGCCAGCACCACCGTGATCGCCATGGGATGGAACATCTTTCCCTCGATCCCGGTCAGGGCGAAGATCGGCAGGTACACCGCGGCGATGATGAACATGCCGAACAGGCTGGGCCGGATGACCTCGACCGTGGCGGTAGCCGTCAGGTCGTTGCGTTCTTCACGTGTCAGCGTCCGGCCAAGCCGATGCTGCATCTCGCCAAACCGGCGCAGGACGTTCTCGATGATGATGACCGCGCCATCGACGATCAGCCCGAAGTCGAGTGCACCCAGGCTCATCAGGTTGCCCGAGACGCCTCCGCGCACCATTCCGGTGATCGTGAACAGCATGGCCAGGGGGATGACGGCTGCGGTGATCAGCGCGGCGCGGAAGTTCCCCAGTAGCAGGAACAGGACCACGATCACCAGCAGGGCGCCCTCGACCAGGTTCTTCGAGATGGTCTGCATGGTGCGTTCGACCAGTTCGGTGCGGTCGTAGACCGCCGTTGCGGTGACGCCTTCTGGCAGGCTCGCGTTCGCGTCCTGCAGCTTCGCCGCCGCGGCCTGCGCGACGCTGCGGCTGTTGGAGCCGACCAGCATCGACACGGTGCCCAGCACGACCTCTTCCCCGTTCTGGGTGGCCGCGCCGGTACGAAGCTCCGGGCCTTCACCCACCTGCGCCACGTCGGCCACCCGGATCGGCAGGCCTTCGCGCCGGTCCAGCACGATGTTGCGGATCTCGTCGATCCCGCCGACCTGGCCGGGCACGCGCACCAGGTACTGCTGGCCGTTGCGCTCAATGTAACCGGCGCCCATGTTCTGGTTGTTGGCCGCCACCGCGTCGACGATGTCCTGCAGCGTGAAGCCGAGTGCAACCAGCTTGGACGGGTCCGGCGTGATGTGGATCTGCCGCTCGAAGCCGCCGATCGTGTTGACCTCGGTCACCCCCGGTGTGTTGCGCATCTGCGGCCGGATGACCCAGTCCTGCAGGGTGCGCAGGTCGGTGGGGCTCCACTGGCTGCCATCCGGCTTGGTCGCGTCGGGCGCCGCATCCACGGTGTACATGAAGATCTCGCCCAACCCGGTCGAAATCGGGCCCATTTCGGGCTCCAGGCCCTCCGGAATCTGCGAGCGGATCTGCTGCAGGCGCTCGGCCACCTGCTGCCTGGCGAAGTACAGGTCGGTGCCGTCCTCGAACACCACGGTGACCTGCGACAAGCCGTAGCGCGACAGCGAGCGCGTGTAGTCGAGCCGGGGCAAGCCGGCGAGTGCCGTCTCGATCGGATAGGTGACCCGCTGCTCGGACTCCAGCGGAGAGTAGCCGGGCGCCTCGGTGTTGATCTGCACCTGGACGTTCGTGATGTCCGGCGTTGCATCGATCGGGAGCCGGGTGAAGCTCCAGATGCCTACTCCGATCAGCCCGAGGGTCAGCACCAGCATCATCCAGCGATGCCGGATCGAGAACCGGACGATCCGCTCCAGCAGGCCCGGCTGGCGGCCTATGGCGTCAGTGGTCATGCGCCGCGCCCTCCTTGCCGATGTCCGCCTTGATCAAGTAGCTCTCCGCGACGACCACCTCCTCGCCTTCGCTCAGACCCGAGAGGATCTGCACCTGCGTGGCATCGCGGGCGCCGGTTTCGACGTGTCGGGTCAGGTAGGTCTCGCCCTCACGTACGAATACGGCTTCCCGGCCGTCCATCGACTGCAGCGCGGTCAACGGCACCATCAGGTCCACCGGTTCCTGTGCGACCGTGATCCGCGCCTTGACTGCTGTGCCCGGCCGCCATTGGTTGTCGGCGTTGTCGATCGTCGCGCGTGCCACCGTGCTCTGGCTGGCGGTGGCCATGCCCGGCAGCACGCGTTCGAGCGTGGTTCGGACGGTCTCGCCATCGCTCATGCGGGTGACCGTCACCGGCACGCCGGGCTGGATGTGCTGGGCGTCGGCGCCAAAGATGTGGAGGTCGACCCAGAGCTGCGAGAGATCGGCGATCTCGAACAGCGGCGCGCCCTCGCCGGCCAAGCCGCCGACCGAGGCACTGCGCTCGACGACCACGCCAGAGATCGGCGCGGCGACGCTGTAGGTGCTCAGGCTCAGGTTGCTCTCGATCGTCGCCAGCATCTGGCCGGCGCGAACCTGGTCTCCGACATTGGCGCGCAGTGAGCGGATCGGGCCCGGGAAACGGGCGGTGACCTGCGCAACACGCCCCTCGACCGGGGTCAACAGGCCTTGCACCTCATGCTCGTCGGCGATCACGCCGGGGCCGGCCGGCTGGGTCTTGATACCGGACTTTTCAGCGATTTCCGCAGGGATGACCGTGCTGGCGACTTCATCCGCCTCATGGCCGTGTTCGTCGGCCTCCGTTCCGTGGTCGGCGGCGTCGTTCGCATGTGCGTCCTTGGCCGGCTGGTCCGGCTCGCCACCGCAGGCTGCGAGGACCAAGGCCAGCGCCAGTGCCGGAATCAGGTGGACAGGCTTCATGGGGTTGCTCCTTGGTTGTGTTGCAGGCCCGGGCCGGCGACGAATGCCTGGCCGGTCAGCCGCTGGATCTCGATCAGGGCGCGCTGGGCTTCCAGCGCCGCCGCCAGCTGTTGCTGCCGTGCGGCGGCGTGCTCCGCCTGCAGGCTCGACCACTCCAGATAACTGGCGGCGCCTGCGCGGTACGCGGTGGCGGCCGCGGCTTCGGCCTTGGCCAGACGTGGAAGCACGTCCTCACCTAGCTGTGAGGTTTCAAGAGGTTGTTCCCCTCTGACTGGGGGAGGAAGCTGATGTCGCC
>NZ_JBHSGG010000007.1:0-111445 GCF_042654365.1 Coralloluteibacterium thermophilum | reverse complement strand
AGGCAAGACCAGAAGTTCTCAGCCCTTTTACAACCGTCCGTGATTTCGGGGTAGAACCCTGCCTCAACTTTTCGCCTCAGGCACTTACACTCCCTGCACGGACCCGGCGGGGAGTCGCCGGATCGCCGACCGACCTCCCGCGACCTGCCCCCGAGACTGCACATGGACCGCATCCGCCTCCGCATCCTGCTCGTCGACGACCACGAGGGGTTCATCAATGCGGCGATGCGCCACCTGCGCAACGTCGAGTGGATCGAGGTCGTGGGCCGCGCCGGCAACGGGCTGGAAGCCATCGAGCAGTCCGAGGCGCTCCGGCCCGACGCCATCCTGATGGACCTGGCCATGCCGGAGATGGGCGGCCTGCAGGCCACGCGCCTGATCAAGGCGCAGGACGAGCCGCCCTTCGTGGCCATCGCCAGTCATTTCGACGACGCCGAGCACCGCGAGCACGCCATGCGCGCGGGCGCCGACGCCTTCGTCAGCAAGCTCAACTACATGCAGGACGTGATGCCGCTGCTCGAGCGGCTCGCGGGAGGGGAGATGGCATGAGCGAATCGCGTGTCCTGATCGTCGACGCGGACGCCGCGCGCGCGGAGCGCACGGCGGCCCTCCTCGAGTTCATGGACCTGACGCCGGTGATCGTGGGCGGCGTCGACGAGATCCGCATCGAGCGCCAGCAGCAGACCGACTGGGTCGCGATCGTGGTCGGCACCATCGAGGACCACGCCGCCTGGCGGGGCTTCACCGCGTGGCTGGCGCGCGAACCGGTGCATCCGCCGCTGCTGGTGCTGCCCGAGGAGCAGAACGACGCCGCCGCGCGCTTCGGCATCCACCAGGCCCAGATCTGGCCGCTGGACTTCCCGATCCGCCACGCCCAGCTCGAGGAACAGCTGCGCCGCGCCAGCATCAAGCGCATCGCCGAGGAGGAGCGCCCGGCGCCGGCGCCGCAGTTCGGCCCCACCGGCTCCAGCCCCGCGGTCAAGCGCCTGCGGCACATGATCGAGCAGGTCGCGGGCTTCGACACCACCGTGCTGATCACCGGCGAGTCCGGCAGCGGCAAGGAGGTCGCCGCGCGCGCCATCCACGAGCGTTCGCAGCGGCACAAGGGGCCGTTCGTCGCGATCAACTGCGGCGCGATCCCCCCCGACCTGCTGGAGAGCGAGCTGTTCGGCCACGAGAAGGGCGCATTCACCGGCGCGCTGACCGCGCGCAAGGGCCGCTTCGAGATGGCCGACGGCGGCACCCTGCTGCTCGACGAGATCGGCGACATGCCGCATCCCATGCAGGTCAAGCTGCTGCGCGTGCTGCAGGAGCGCTGCTTCGAGCGCGTCGGCGGCACCCAGACCATCCACGTGGACGTGCGCGTGGTCGCCGCCACCCACCGCAACCTCGAGGACGCCATCGCCCGCGGCGCCTTCCGCGAGGACCTGTTCTACCGCCTCAACGTCTTTCCGATCGAGATGCCCGCGCTGCGCGAGCGCGCCGGCGACCTGCCGGAGCTGATCCGCGCCATCACCGACCAGCTCGGCCGCAGCGGCCGCGGCGAGGTGCGCCTCGCCGACGAGACCGTCCGGACGCTCCAGGCCTATCCCTGGCCGGGCAACGTGCGCGAGCTCACCAACCTGATCGAGCGCCTCGCGGTCCTCCACCCCGGCGGCGAGGTCCGCCCCGCCGACCTGCCGACCCGCTACCGGGTCGAGGTGCCCGCCGCCGCGCCCGCCGCCGGCACCGGCGAGGGCAATCGCCTGCCCACCGAACTTCCGGCCGACGGCATCGACCTGCGCGAGCACCTGGCCCAGGTCGAGCTGGGCTTCATCCACGCCGCCCTGGAACGCGCCAACGGCGTCGTCGCCCACGCCGCCCAGCTCCTCGGCCTCCGCCGCACCACCCTTGTCGAAAAGCTGCGCAAGTACGGCATCGAGCGGGATGCGGCCTGAGGGGGTGAAGCGGGTCGGGTGAAGCGGGGACGGGAGGTCGTCGGGCGCCGCGGATCTCCGGCCGCTTCGCGCACCCGCCTCCTTCCCACGCGGGCGCGAGGGAGCTCGTCGCGATCCCTGGCCCGACACGGACGAGGATCTCCGCGCCGCGCCTCCTGCTCCTTCCCCCGCCTGCGGGGGAAGGCTGGGATGGGGGTGAGGCGCGCGTAGCGCGCTGTTTGAGGAGAGTCGTGGAGAGGAGTGAGGAACGAAGATGAGCAGTCGCCTGCCTTTCGCTTCTCACACCTGATCTCTCGCTCCTCGCCGCAAAGCGCCCCCACCCCAACCCTCCCCCGCTGGCGCAGGGGAGGGGGCTGCCGGCGCTTCGTAGGGCGTGGCGAAGAACGATGGGCTATGGGCTATGGGCGAGGAGTTGAGGAGTGAGGAGTAGTGAGGGGTGAGGGCGACCTCTTCCAGCCTTGCGCGACCGGCTCCTTCCCCCGCGTGCGGGGGAAGGCGGGGATGGGGGTGAAGCGCGCGCAGCGCGCTGCTTCGAGGAGCGGGCACGGAGAAGCGACAAACCAGTGCCGGCAACCGCGCTTTTCCTCTCATCTCACTCCTCGTCGCTCGCTCCTGCCGCAAAGCGCCCCCACCCCAACCCTCCCCCGCTGGCGCAGGGGAGGGGGCTGCCGGCGCTTCGTAGGCCGTGGCAAAGAACGATGGCCAAGGCGTTGAGGAGTGAGGGTGACGCTTCCGCCTTGCGCGACCGGCTCCTTCCCCCGCCTGCGGGGGAAGGCTGGGATGGGGGTGAAGCGCGCAGCGTCGAGGAGTGAGTAGGGAGGAGTGAGAAACGAGTACGGCAGCACGCTGCTTCTCTCCCGCTCCTCACTCCTGATCTTTCGCTTCTGCCAAAAAGCGCCCCCACCCCAACCCTCCCCCGCTGTCCGCGGGGGAGGGGGCTGGTGAGGCTGCGACGGGAGCGACGAGGCGTGGGAAACGAGCGCGGGCGGCCAGCGTTCGCCGTTCCCGTTCCCGAACCTCGAAACGTCCCGAGTCCCGGCCTCCGGCCTCCGCCTCGGCCCGGCCCTGAGCCGGAGCCCTGGGCCTAGGGCTCGGGGCTCAGGGCTCAGGGCTCAGGGCCCAAGCTCCAAGCTCCAAGCCCAGCCCCAGCCCCCCAGCCCCCCAGCCCGAAGCCCGAAGCCCGAAGCCCGAAGCCCCAAGCCCCAAGCCCCAAGCCCCAAGCCAAACCGCCCCACACTGCGCGGAATACCAGACAGCGAATGCCCTCCAGGTCCCGATTCCCGCTTCCCCCTTCCCGCCCCACCCAAAACAGGCACGCCTCTTGCACCTCCCCCGCGACCGCACTCCCCCGAGTGCATGACGCGACGGAGAACCGACGTGAGCGACGGCATCAGCGCCATCCTTTCGCAGATCCGCGGCTACCAGGGCCAGTTGAACGTCCCGGTGGCGCGCCCGCTGCAGAGCGGGCTCGAGGGCGTGGGTCGGAACGATGGCGTCGGCGCGGCGCAGGGCGTGCCCGGATTCTCCGAGACGTTGGGCTCGATGCTGCGCGGGGTGAGCGATGCCCAGGCCAAGTCCGGCGCATTGCAGACGGCATTCGAGCTGGGCGATCCGCGGGCCGACCTGGCGCGCGTGATGGTCGCCCAGCAGCAGGCGTCGGTGGCGTTCAAGGCGACGGTCGAGGTGCGCAACCGCCTCGTCCAGGCCTACCAGGACGTCATGAACATGCCGGTCTGAGCTGACGCCCGATGAGCCTGATCTCCCTCACCAAGGATGCCGAGGCCCGCGCCAATGCGGGCCGCAAGCTCCGCGAGCTGCGCGACATCCCCGGCGTCAGCCAGGCCGGGCGCGCCCTGCTGCTGGCCGCCGCGGTGGCGGTCGGCCTGATGGTGTTCTTCTGGTCGCAGAAGCCCGCCTACGTGCCGCTCTACGCGGGTCTCGACGCCAAGGCCACCAACGAGGCCACCGACCTGCTGCGGGCCGCGGGCATCCAGTTCCGGATGGATCCGGCCACCGGCGCCATCGCGGTGCCGCAGGAAAAGATCCACGAGGCGCGGCTCAAGCTCGCCGGTGCCGGCCTGGCCGACAGCGGCCAGCCGGGGTTCGAGATGATCGAGCGCGACCCGGGCTTCGGCGTCAGCCAGTTCGTCGAGACCGCCCGCTACCAGCGCGCGCTGGAGACCGAGCTGGCGCGCACCATCGCGTCGCTGCGCCCGGTGCGCGACGCGCGCGTGCATCTCGCCATCCCGCGGCCCAGCGCCTTCACCCGCCAGCGCGAGCCGGCCAGCGCCTCGGTCGTGCTCGACCTCCAGGCCGGCGCCCTGCTGGAGCGCAACCAGGTGGAGGCCATCGTGCGGCTGGTGGCGTCGAGCATCCCCGACATCTCGCGCGAGCGCGTCACCGTGGTGGACCAGGCCGGGCGCCTGCTTTCCGAGACCGAGGTGAATCCCGACGCCGCGCTCTCCGCGATGCAGTTCGAGCAGGTGCGGCGCGCCGAGCAGAGCTACGTGCAGCGCATCCAGGACCTGCTGGAGCCCATGACCGGGCGCGGCCGGGTCAGCACCCAGGTCGCGGTGGACATGGACTTCTCGGTGAGCGAGGAGGCGCGCGAGGTCTTCAACAACGACCCGGCCAAGCTGCGTTCCGAGCAGGTCGCCGAGTCCAGCAGCACCGAGAGCGGACCGCAGGGCGTGCCGGGCGCGACCGCCAACACGCCGGGCAACGAGCCGGGCGCCGATCCGGCCGCCCAGCCCGTGCAGCAGTCGCGCAGCGCCACCCGCAACTACGAGCTCGACCGCGTCCTCAGCCATACCCGCAATCCCGGCGGCCGCGTCAATCGGGTGACGGTCGCGGTGCTGGTCGACAACGTGCCGCGTCCGGACGAGGAGGGGCGCATGCAGCTCGTCCCGCTGTCCGACGAGGAGCTCGCGCGGGTCGAGAACCTGGTCAAGCAGGCCGTGGGCTTCAACGCCGAGCGCGGCGACTCGGTCTCGGTGATGTCCAGCGCCTTCGTGCGCGACATGGACGATCCCGCGTTCGAGCCCGAGCCGTTCTGGCAGAACCCGATGCTGCGCGACCTCGGCCGCGCCGCGCTGGGCGCCCTCGCGGTACTGGTGCTCCTGCTCGGTGTGCTGCGCCCGGCGGTCAAGCAGCTCCTGAATCCGCCCGCCGCCGCGCAGCCGGAGCCGGAGACGCTCAAGGCCACGCTGGTGGACGAGGAGGAGGGCATCGACGACCTGCGCGTGCCGCTGGCCGCCGCCGGTACGCCGGCGCTGTCGTCCGACCCGTTCGAGCACAGCCTCCAGCAGGCGCGCGACGCGGTGGGCACCGACCCGCGGCGGGTGGCGCAGGTGGTGAAGACATGGGTGAACGCGGATGGCTAAGCCGAACAACGGCGTCGAGGAACTGACCGGCGTGCAGCGCGCCGCCGTGCTGCTGCTCTCGCTCGGCGAGGCCGAGGCGGCCGAGGTGCTCAAGCACCTGGACGCCAAGGAGGTGCAGAAGCTCGGCACCGCCATGGCCACGGTGAGCGGCGTGACCCGCACCCAGGCCGAGCAGGTCATGACCAGCTTCGTCGGCGAGCTCGACCGCCTGACCTCGCTCGGCGTCGGCGCCGACGACTACGTGCGCAACGTGCTGGTGCAGGCCCTCGGGCAGGACAAGGCCGCGAGCCTGATCGACCGCATCCTGTTCGGCCGCAACACCAGCGGCCTGGACTCGCTGAAGTGGATGGACCCGCGCGCCATCCACGACCTGATCCGCAACGAGCACCCGCAGATCATCGCCATCGTGCTGGTCCACCTCGACGGCGACCAGGCGGCCGAGGTGCTCAAGCTGCTGCCCGAGCGCGTGCGCTCCGAGGTGCTGCTGCGCATCGCCACGCTGGAGGGCATCCCGCCCAACGCGCTCAACGAGCTCAACGAGATCATGGAGCGCCAGTTCTCCGGCAACACCGGGCTCAAGGCGTCCAACATCGGCGGCGTGCGCGCCGCGGCCAACATCCTCAACTTCATGGACGGCGGCCAGGACCAGGCGCTGCTGGGCGCGATCTCCAAGGTCGACGCCGAGCTCGGTGCGCGCATCCAGGACCTGATGTTCGTGTTCGACGACATCGCCGACCTCGACGACCGCGCCATCCAGACCCTGCTGCGCGACGTGCCGGGCGACCGCCTCGGCCTGGCGCTGCGCGGCGGCGACACCCGCGTGCGGGAGAAGATCACGAAGAACATGTCGCAGCGCGCGGCCGAGATCCTCCTCGAGGACATGGAGGCCCGCGGGCCGGTGCGGCTGTCCGACGTCGAGGCCGCCCAGAAGGAGATCCTGGTGATCCTGCGCAAGCTGGCCGAGACCGGCATCGTCCAGCTCGGCGGCAAGACCGAGGAGTTCGTATGAGTTCCACGGTGCTGCGCTGGTCGGCGCCCGACCTGGGCGCGCCGCCGCCGCCACCGGAGCCGGAGGTCGCGCCGCCGACGCTGCCCAGCGTCGAGCAGTTGCAGGCCATCGAGGACGCCGCGCGCGAGGAAGGCTTCAAGCGCGGCCACGCCGAGGGCCACGCCGAAGGGCTGGCGCAGGCGCAGGGCGAGATGCGGCGCCTGGCCGCCCAGGTCGAGGGCATCCTCGACAACTTCGCGCGGCCGCTGGCGCGGCTGGAGGACGAGGTCGCGCAGGCCCTGCAGGCGCTCGCCGTGCGCGTCGCCGGCGCCCTGCTCGGGCGCGCCTACGCCGCCGATCCCCAGCTTCTCGCCGCCCTGGTGGACGCCGCCATGGACGCGGTCGGCAGCGCCAGCCGCGCGGTCGAGCTGCGCCTGCATCCCGACGACATCGAGGCGCTGACGCCCCTGCTCGACCTGCCCGCCGGCACCCGCCTGGTGGCCGACACCACGCTCGCGCGCGGCGACCTGCGCGTGCACGCCGAGAGCGTGCGCATCGACGGCGCGCTGGATTCCCGCCTGCGCGCCGCCCTCGCCGAGATCCAGCAGGAACCCGCGCCGTGATGACTCCCGCCAGCGTCCACCCGCACGTCGACCAGTGGGCGCAGGCGCGCAACCTGCGGCTGGCCGCGCGGCTCGACCTGGCCGTGCCGCGCCTGCCGCAGCGCGGCCTCACCCGCGAGGGCGTGCTCAAGCGCGCCGTCGGGCTGACCCTCGAAGCCACCGGCTGCGAGGCGCCGCTGGGCGCCACCTGCCGCGTGGAGACCTCCGGTGGCGGCTGGGTCGATGCCGAGGTGGTCGGCTTCGCCGGCGAGCGCACCTACCTCATGCCGAGCGCGGAACTCGCCGGCCTGCTGCCGAACGCGCGCGTGGTCGCACAGCCGGGCATCGGCGGCGTCGAGGTCGGCGAGGGCCTGCTCGGCCGCGTGATCGATTCCGACGGGGTGCCGCTCGACGGCCGCGGCCCGATCCGCGCCGAAGGCCGCATGCGCCTCACCGGCCAGTCGATCAACCCGCTGATGCGCGAGCCCATCACCACACCGCTCGACGTCGGCGTGCGCGCGATCAACGCCATGCTGCCGATCGGCCGCGGCCAGCGCGTCGGCCTGTTCGCCGGCTCCGGCGTCGGCAAGTCGACGCTGCTCGGCATGATGACCCGCTACACCGCCGCCGACGTCATCGTCGTCGGCCTCATCGGCGAGCGCGGCCGCGAGGTGCGCGATTTCGTCGAGACCACGCTCGGCAGCATGGGCCTGTCGCGTGCCGTCGTGGTCGCCGCCCCGGCCGACCGCCCGCCGCTGGCGCGCCTGCACGGCGCCTACCGCGCGACGGCCATCGCCGAGTGGTTCCGCGACCAGGGCCTCAACGTGCTGCTGCTGATGGACTCGCTCACCCGCTTCGCCCAGGCGCAGCGCGAGATCGGCCTGTCGGTCGGCGAGCCGCCGACCACCCGCGGCTACCCGCCCAGCGTGTTCGCCAAGCTGCCGGCCCTGGTCGAACGCGCCGGCAACGGCGCCGCCGGGCGCGGCTCCATCACCGCCTTCTACACCGTGCTGACCGAGGGCGACGACCAGCAGGAGCCGATCGCCGATGCGGCGCGCGCCATCCTCGACGGCCATTTCGTGCTCAGCCGCCGCATCGCGGAGGCGGGGCTCTACCCGTCCATCGACATCGAGGCCTCGGTCAGCCGCGTGGTGACCGACATCGCCGACCTGCCGTGGCGCGAGCGCATGCGCCGGGTCAAGCAGCTGATCTCCGCCTACACCTCGCACAAGGACCTGATCGCCATCGGCGCCTACCAGCGCGGCAGCGACCCCCTGGTGGACGAGGCCATGGCGCGCTGGCCGGAGATCACCGCCTTCCTCGGCCAGGACGTGACCGAGGGCGCGGGCCTCGACGAAAGCCGCGAGGCGCTGGCTGCGCTGGCCGAGCGCCGCGCGGCCTGATCCTTGCCTTTGCTCCTCGAACGCAGCACCGAAGGACACCGATGAACTCCCGACGCATGCAGCCCCTGCTCGACCGCGCCAAGGAGCGCGAGGACCGGCTCGCGCGCGAGCTCGCCGAACAGCAGCGCAGGCAGGCCGAACAGGAAGGCCGCCTCGAGGAGCTGCGGCGCTACGCCGAGGAGTACGCCCAGGCCGGGCAGGGCACGGTGGCGCCCGCCCTGCTCGCGAACCGCTACGCCTTCGTCGCGCGCATCGACCACGCCATCACCCAGCAGCGCCAGAACGTGGACCGCAGCCGCGAGCGGGTCGACATCGAGCGCGCGCGGCTGATGATGGCCAGCCGCGACGCCAAGGTGATGGAGAAGCTCGCCGCCAGCTACAGGGCCGACGAGGCGCGCGAGGTCGAGAAGCGCTTGCAGCGCGAGATGGACGACCTCGCCGCGCGCGGGGTGCGCCTGCGCCGCGAAGGAGACGCCTCGTGAGCGCCGCCGCGACCGGCGGCGTCTCCACCGGCGCGCCCGCCGCGGCGCCGCGTCCCGCCTCCGGCGGCGGTGGCAGCGGCGGCCCGTCGGGCCCGTCCGGCTTCGCGGACCTGCTGGCCGGCACCGCGTCCGGCGTTCCGGCTGATCCCGAGGCCACCACGGCATCCGACGCCGGGACGAGCGACACCGACGACACCGGGCTCCGCGAGGAGGACGGTGGCTGGCCGCCGCTGTGGCTGACCGGGCTGCCCGCACCGCCGCCCGCGCCCCTGGCGGGGAGCGCGGTTCCGCCTCCGGAGGCCATACCGGAGGAGGGGGCGACGCCGCTGCCGTCGCCGGCGGTCCCGGCGCCGGTCGTCGCCGCGCCCACGACGGGGCCCGCGCCGCGGCCCGAACCCGGCCTGCCCTGGCAGATCGATCCGCGCACGCCGGCGGCCGCCGCCGAGCCGGCCCTCGAACCGGTCGCCCTGGCTCTGGGCGAGGCCGTCGACGCCACCGCCGAGGCGCCCGACGAAACGCTGCGCACCTTCCTCCTGCATCCCACCGCCACGTCGGCGCCGCGCACCGCGGCCGCCGTCGCGGTCGTGCCCGGCCCGCCGGTCGAGGTCGCCGCCGAGGCCGACATGGGCGGCGAGCTCGGCACCCGCCTGCAGTGGATGGCCGACCAGCGGATCGGGCACGCCGAGATCCGCCTCAATCCGGCCGACCTCGGCCCGGTCGAGGTCCGCCTGCGCCTCGACGGCGACAGGCTGCTCGCCGAGTTCTCCAGCACCCAGGCCGAGGTCCGCCAGGCCATCGAGCAGAGCCTCCCGCGCCTGCGCGAGCAGCTCGGCCAGGCCGGCCTCCAGCTCGCCCACGCCGGCGTCGGCGACGGCGCACGCCAGGACGCCCCGGGCGACGGCGCGCCCCGTCGTACCGCCGACGCTCCGCACGACGCATCCGAGCCCGCCGGCGCCACCGCGGCCGAGAGCGCGACCCCGCAGACGCTGCACGCGCGCGGGCTGCTGGATGCGTATGCGTGAGGGTGGGTTCTGGGCGCAGGGCGCAAGGGGCAGGGCGCAGGGTGTAGGGCGTCGTAGGGCGTAGGGCTCAAGGCCTGGGGCCTGGGACCTGGGGTTCTGGAGGGGCGGGAGTCGCCAGGGCGTCGTGCGGGGTGGGAGTGCCTTCGGTCGCGACGCCTGCATGACTCCGGTCGCCACCGGAGCCGCTCCAACAGCTCCCTGACGCAGGCGTCGGAAATCCGTCGGCCGTCCGTCACGGGCACCCGTCCCGCTCCTCACCGAAAGCGCCCCCACCCCAACCCTCCCCCGCTGTCCGCGGGGGAGGGAGCGGGTTGCGCTTCGGCGGGAGAGGGTTCGTCCCGTGGGAGGTCCGCCGTGACATGAGAGCCCCCCGCCCGCGCGACCAGCTCCTTCCCCCGCCTGCGGGGGAAGGCGGGGATGGGGGTGAAGTGCGCGCAGCGCACTGCTTCGGACGCGTGTGGAATAGGCAAGGTGCGAGTACCGCGCAGCCGGGTTCGTCGATTTCGCGTCTGATGCCCGGTTTCCACTGAAAGCGCCCCCTCCCCAACCCTCCCCCGCTGTCCGCGGGGGAGGGAGTGGGTGCGCTTCGGCGGGAGAGGGTTCGTCCCGTGGGAGGTCCGCCGTGACATGAGAGCCTCCACGCCCGCACGACCGGCTCCTTCCCCCGCTTGCGGGGGAAGGCGGGGATGGGGGTGAACGTGCGCAGCGCGTTGCCCGAAGCGTGACTGAGGGAGCGCGCGCGATCGCGCTCCGGCCCGCTCCCCGTCCGGTCCTCACCGAAAGCGCCCCCTCCCCAACCCTCCCCGCTGTCCGCGGGGGAGGGAGCGGGTTGCGCTTCGGCGGGAGAGGGCGCGTCCCGTGGGAGGTCCCATGACGCAAGAATCGCCACGTCCATGCGACCAGCTCCTTCCCCCGCCTGCGGGGGAAGGCTGGGATGGGGGTGAACGCGCGTAGCGCGTTGCCCGAAGCGTGACTGAGGGAGCGCGCGCGATTGCGCTCTGGCCGTCTCCCGCGCCTCGCCGAAAGCGCCCCCTCCCCAATCCTCCCCCGCTGTCCGCGGGGGAGGGAGCGGATCCCAAGCCCCAAGCCCAAACCGCCCCAACACTGCGCGGGATACCAGACAGCGAATCCCTCCAGGTCCCGATTCCCGCTTCCCTCTTCCCGCCCCACCCAAAACAGGCACACCTCTTGCACCTCCCCGCGCGGGACCTCCGGAAACACGTGAGATGGCAAGCAAGGCAGACGCGGGCAAGGGTGAGAAGAAGGGCATGCCGATCGTGCTCATGATGGTGGTGATGCTGCTGGGCATCGGCGGCGGCGCCGGGGCGATGTGGTTCTTCGCCAAGGGCGCGCACGCCGACACCGGTGCCGCCGCCGCGCCGGCGGTCGCGCTGGCGGTGCCGCCGCCCGCGCACTACATCGCCATGGATCCGTCGTTCGTGGTCAACCTCGCCGACCCGGACGGCACGCGCTATCTCCAGGTCGACGTGCAGCTGATGACCCGCGATCCCGCGGCCGCGCCGGTCATCCAGGGCAACCTGCCGGCGCTGCGCAACGGCCTGCTGATGCTGTTCTCGCAGAAGCTCGCCGACGAGCTGCGCTCGCGCGACGACAAGGAGGCGCTGCAGGCCGAGGCGCTGGCCGAGGTGCAGCGCATCCTCACCGCGGAGACGGGCCGCCCCGCCGCCGAGGCCCTGTACTTCACCAGCTTCGTGACGCAGTGAGCGCGCGCGCCATCACGTCCAGCCAGACCCCAGGGACCGCCCCGTGAGCTCCGATCTGCTTTCCCAGGACGAGATCGACGCCCTCCTGCACGGCGTCGACAGCGGCGCGGTCGAGGTCGAGCCCGAGCCCGATCCGCCGGGCACCGTGCGGCCGTTCGACTTCGCCAGCCAGGACCGCATCGTCCGCGGCCGGCTGCCCACGCTCGAGATGATCAACGAGCGCTTCATCCGGCTGTGGCGCATCGGCCTGTTCAACCTGCTGCGCCGTTCGGCCGAGCTCTCGGTCGGCGGCATCGAGATGATGAAGTTCGGCGAGTACATGCACTCGCTGTACGTGCCGACCAACCTCAACCTCGTCCGCATGAAGCCGCTGCGCGGCACCGGGCTCATCGTGTTCGAGCCCAAGCTGGTGTTCACCGTGGTGGACAACTTCTTCGGCGGCGACGGGCGCTACCCGGTGCGCATCGAGGGCCGCGAGTTCACCCAGACCGAGATGCGGGTCATCCAGCTGCTGCTGCGCCAGACCTTCGCCGACCTCGTCGAGGCCTGGGCGCCGGTGATGCCGGTGGAGTTCGACTACATCAACTCCGAGGTCAACCCGCACTTCGCCAACATCATCAGCCCGCGCGACTACATCGTGGTGTCGAAGTTCCACGTCGAGCTGGAGGGCGGCGGCGGCGACCTGCACGTCGCGCTGCCCTACGCCATGCTCGAACCGATCCGCGACCTGCTCGACGCGGCCATGAGCGACCGCGCCGAGCGCGACGACACCTGGATCGAGGCCATGCGCGAGCAGCTGCGCAAGGCGGAGGTGACGCTGTCCTCCACCCTGGTCGAGAAGCGCATGACCCTGGCCCAGCTGCTGAAGCTCAAGGTCGGCGACATCCTTCCCATCGACATGCCGAAGCACGTCGCCCTGAGGGTCGACGAGACGCCCGTGTTCACCGGCGAGTTCGGCGTCGCCAACGGCCGCAACGCGGTCAAGATCACCACCATCCACGCGGCCGGGAAGCGCCGCGACGAACGAGCCCTGGCATCCCATGAGCATCAGTAACGCCGACGCGGCCATGGCCGCCCAGTTCGAGACGCTGCAGGCCGAGCCCGCGGAGGGCGGCGGCGCCGACCTCAACCTCGACGTCATCCTCGACGTGCCGGTGACCCTCTCGCTCGAGGTCGGCCGCGCGCGCATTCCCATCCGCAACCTGCTGCAGCTCAACCAGGGATCGGTGGTCGAGCTGGAGCGCGAGGCCGGCGATCCGCTGGATCTCTACGTCAACGGCACCCTGATCGCCCACGGCGAGGTGGTGGTGGTCAACGACCGCTTCGGCGTGCGCCTGACCGACGTGGTCAGCCCGTCCGAGCGGATCCGGAGACTGAAGTGAGCGCAGCCGCCGCCGCGACCGGCGCGGCCGCGCAGGCCGGCGGCTTCGCCGGCAGCGCCGCGCCGTCGCCGTCGATCGCGGGCGGCCTGTTCGCCCTGCTCCTGGTCGTCGGCCTGATCCTCGGCCTGGCCTGGCTGCTGAAGCGCCTGCCCGGCAGCGGCTTCCGGCCCACGCCCGGGCTGCGTCTGGTCGCGAGCCTGCACGTCGGTCCCAAGGAGCGCCTGCTGGTGGTCGAGACCGGCGGCGAACAGTTGCTGCTCGGCGTCGGCGCCGGCGGCATCCGCCCGCTGCACGTGCTGCGCGAGCCCATCCCCGAGACGCCGCAGCCGCAGGGCTTCGCGGCGCTGCTGAAGCAACGCACCGGTTCCGCGCCATGACGCCCGTCGAGATCCGCGCCACGCCCCGCGGCGCCCGCGCGCGTTGTCCGTTCCGCGCCGAGCGCCTGGCGACCTGGCTGATCGGCCTGCTGCTGGCCGGCCTGCTCGCGCTCGGCGCCGGCGAGGCCCTCGCGCAGGAGGCGCCGGTCCCGCCGACGCCGGTGGCGGGCACCGCGACCGCGCCGGCCGTGGACACCCCGGTGCTGCCGGACCTGCCGGACGTGGCCATCGGCCGGGTCGGCGGCAACGACATCAGCGTGCCGTTGCAGATCCTGCTGCTGATGACGGCGATCACCCTGCTGCCGGCCATGCTGCTGGGGCTGACCGCGTTCACCCGCATCATCATCGTGCTCGGCCTGCTGCGGCAGGCGCTCGGCACCGGCCAGACGCCGTCCAACCAGGTGCTGGTGGGGCTGGCGATCTTCCTCACCGCCATGATCATGATGCCGGTCGGCCAGCAGGCCTGGAGCGAGGGCATCGGTCCCTACCTCAACGACCAGATCGACTTCGCCACCGCCTGGCACCTCACCCTGGCGCCGTTCCGCGAGTTCATGCTGGCGCAGATCCGCGAGACCGACCTGCTGACCTTCGCCGGCATGACCGGCAGCAGCGGCTACGCCTCGCCCGACGACGTGCCCTTCGGCGTCCTGGTCGCCGCCTTCATCACCAGCGAGCTCAAGACCGCCTTCGAGATCGGTTTCCTGATCTTCATCCCCTTCGTGATCATCGACCTCGTCGTGTCCAGCGTGCTGATGTCGATGGGCATGATGATGCTCTCGCCCATGCTCGTCTCCGCCCCCTTCAAGATCCTCCTGTTCGTCCTGGTGGACGGCTGGGTGCTGGTGGTGGGCACCCTGGCGGCGAGTTTCAGTTGATGGGGTGAGGCGGGCGCAGGGCAGGGGGCTCGGACACCGCGCGGGCCCTTCCGAGCCCTCCGCCCGCTTCTCCTGCCCGCATCTGCCGGCGCCGTTGCGAGGCACGCCGCTTGCACCGACCGGACGTTAGCGCTTCTCCACGAACACCATGACCCCCGAACTCGCCCTCACCGAGCTGCGCCTCGGCCTGGAGACCATGATGTGGATCGCGGGCCCGCTGCTGCTGGCGGTGCTGGTGGTGGGCGTGGTGGTGGGCGTGATCCAGGCGGCGACCCAGATCAACGAGCCGACGGTGGCCTTCGTCGCCAAGGCCATTGCCCTGGCCGTGACCATCGCCGCCACCGGCGGCTGGCTGCTGGTGCGCCTGGTGGACTTCACCACCGCGCTGTTCCAGCGCATCCCGCACCTGATCGGCTGAGCCCGGTGCCGCCGCACGCGCGTTAGCTATGGACGCGGTCACCGCCACTGTCATCGACGGCAGCCAGCTCTTCGCGATGCTCGCCACCATCGTGTGGACGCTGCTGCGCGTCGGTGCGCTGTTCATGGTGGCGCCGCTGATCGGCACGCCGGCGGTGTCGGTGCGCGTGCGCCTGGTGCTGTCGGTGGCCATCGCCGTGGTGCTGACGCCGCTCATTCCCGCCCCGCCGCTGGCGCAGCTCGATGCCGCCACCGTCCTCAACGTGCTGCGCGAGATGGCGATCGGCGCGGCCATGGGCTTCCTGCTCAAGCTGGTGTTCGAGGCGGGCGCGCTGGCCGGCGAACTGGTGGCGCAGGGCATGGCGCTGTCCTTCGCGCAGATGTCCGACCCCATGCGCGGCGTCAGCTCCGGCGTGGTCGGGCAGTGGTTCTACATCGCCTTCGGCCTGCTGTTCTTCGCCGCCAACGGGCACATCGCGCTGATCGACCTGCTGCTCGGCACCTACCGCACCCTGCCCATCGGTGCCCCGCTGCCCGACGTGCACGCCCTGCTGCAGGCCGCGCCCATGCTGATGTCGCAGGTGCTGCGCGTCGGCGTCAGCATCGCCCTGCCGGTGATGATCGCCATGCTCGCGGTCAACGTGTCCTTCGGCGTGCTCAGCCGCGCCTCGCCCGCCCTCAACACCATCGCCATCGGCCTGCCCGGCGCCCTGCTGGTCGGCCTCTTCCTCCTCACCGCCCTCGTCGGCCAGCTCGCCGCGCCCGTGCAGGCGCTGTTCGACGAAGCCTTCCGCGCGGCGGCGGATCTGGTGCGTTGAGGCACCCTCCGGGGCTCGCGTCGGCCAAGCGTCGCTGCACCGGAGCGCGCCCGCTTCCGCGCGCTCCGGGGGATCGGTTGCTGCCGTGCCGGCGAGGCGCGCGAGGGACGTCAGCCGCGCCTGGTCCGGCCGCGACGTCCTCCCGCCCTCGTCATGCGGAGGTCCACCCAGGTGGGGGCGTGGTCGCTGGTCCCGGGGAGGGCGCGTACCCAGCGGTCGACGCCGGCGTCGCGCAGGCGGGGGGCGAGGTCGGCGCTGAGCAGGAGGTGGTCGATGCGCAGGCCGGCGTCGCGTTCCCAGTGCTGGCGGAAGTAGTCCCAGAAGGTGAACACCTTGTCCTCGGGGAAGCGCGTGCGCAGGGCGTCGGTCCAGCCCTGTGCGAGCAGGCGCTCGAAGCAGGCGCGGCTCTGGGGCTGCAGCAGGGCGTCCTTCCTCCACGACCTGGGGTCGTAGATGTCGAGCGCGTCGGTGGGCACCACGTTGTAGTCGCCCGCCAGCACCACCGGATGGCCGCTGTCCCACAGGGACTGCGCATGGGCGATCAGGCGCTCGAACCAGGCGAGCTTGTAGTCGAACTTCGGCCCCGGCTGCGGATTGCCGTTGGGCAGGTAGAGGCAGCCGACCAGCACGCCGTGCGCGGCGGCCTCGAGGTAGCGGCTCTGCGCGGGGTCGGGATCGCCGGGCAGGCCGCGCCGGGTTTCCAGCGGCGCCATGCCGCGGGCCAGGATGGCCACGCCGTTCCACGAACGCTGCCCGTGCCACAGCGCGCCGTAGCCGGCGGCGCGGAGGGCCTCGGCGGGGAAGGCCGCGTCGGGCGCCTTGAGCTCCTGCAGGCAGACGATGTCGGGCGCGGCCTCGGCCAGCCAGCGCAGCAGGATGTCCAGGCGCGAGCGGATGCCGTTGATGTTGAAGGTGGCGACGCGCAGGGTCGGCATGCCGCCATGGCTACCGGTTGCCGCGTGCAGGCGGGGTCGGCGGGTCGCCGGCCGTTGGGCGCGGCGTCAGCGCCCGCGCCCCGCCGCAACGGATAATGCCGGCTCCCCACGCCGAGACGCCGCTTCGATGAAGGTTCCCGCCGCGCTGCAGCCGCTGATCGACGACGGCGTGATCGATGCGGTCCTGCGCCCCCTCAAGAGCGGCAAGGAAGCGGCCGTGTACACGGTCCTCGCCGGCGGTCGGGTGCTCTGCGCGAAGGTCTACAAGGACCTGGCGCAGCGCAGCTTCCAGGCGCGCGTGCAGTACCAGGAGGGTCGCAAGACGCGCGGCAGCCGCGAGGCGCGCGCCATGGGCAAGGCCTCGAAGTTCGGGCGCCGGCAGCAGGAGGAGGACTGGAAGAACACCGAGGCCGAGGTCCTCTACCGGCTCGCCGATGCCGGCCTGCGCGTGCCGACGCCGCGCGGCTACTTCCACGGCGTGCTGCTGATGGACCTCGTCGCCGACCTCGACGGCGAGAGCGCGCCGCGTCTGGGCGAGGTCGAGTTCCCGCCCGAGGTCGCGCGGATCTTCCACGACATGCTGATCCGCGACGTGGTGCGCATGCTCTGCCTGGGCCTGATCCACGGCGACCTGTCGGAGTACAACGTGCTGGTCGCGCCGGACGGGCCGGTCATCATCGACTTCCCCCAGGTGGTGAGCGCGGCCGGCAACAATGCCGCGCGGACGCTGCTGCTGCGGGACGTGCACAACATCCGCGCCACCCTGGCGCGGGCGGCGCCGGAACTGGCGCAGACCCACTACGGCGAGGAGATGTGGGCGCTGTACGAGAAGGGCGAGCTGCGGCCGGACACGGCGCTGACCGGACGCTTCGCCTTCGACCGCCGCCGCGCCGACGTGCGCGCGGTGCGGGCGTCCATCGAGGAGGCGCGCCAGGAGGCGCTGATCCGCCGCCAGGGCCGGGAGGCGGCGGAGCAGGGCGACTGACGCGGCGGACGGGCGGCAGGCGCGCCGCGACGCGCTCAGCCGGCGCCGTCGGGCTCGCGCCGGCGCAGGCGCGACTGCGGCACGGCGGCCTCGATCCCGGAGTCGAGCTGCACCAGGTACACGGTGTCCTCGCCCAGCTCCGCGAGGCTGCTCAGGACGCCGCGCTCGCCGGCGTGCTCGCCCTCCATGATCTCGACCGTCTCGTCCACGTCGAAGGTCACGCCCGCCACCGGGCGGTGCGCCATGAAGTCGTTGTACTGCTCCGGAGTCGGTTTCATCGTCTGCTCTCTCCCTTGGGCGCTGCGGCACCACGTGCCGTCGACGCGGCCCTGTCGTGGTCGTGGCTCCACTGTGCCCACGCCGGGGACCAAGGCGACGTGAGCGCGCGCCCGCGGAAGGCCGCCATCTCGTCCCCGCGCACGCCGCGCCCTGGACTCGCGCGCTTTGCCCGGAGGGCGGCATGGCGGCATCGCGCGCGAAAAGGACCCTCGCATGGGCGTGGGCGGAGGACGGGAGCCTGCTGATCACCACGCAGCCCATGACCGGGGTGGGGGTGCTGGCCCTCGTGGCCGGCATGTCCTTCGTCATCGCGCCGCTGAGGAGCCCCGGCCTGGATGCCTGGTTCTTCTGCGCGGTCGGGGTGGGCCTCGGCCTGGTGGTCTGGGCGGGTCGCCTGCTCCGGACCGGGCGGACCTGGCATTTCGATCCGCACCGCCGCGAGCTGGTCGTGCGCTCGGGGCCGGGGCCGCGGGCGCGCGAGTCGCGCATGGGTTTCGACGCGGTCGTCGCGGTCGAGACCGAGGCCAGGCGGCATACCCGGCCCAGCACCGGAGGCGCCGGAGCCGTCCTCGTCCACACCGTGCGTCTGCGCCTGCGCGATGGCGACGCCTTCACCATCTACCAGGGAAGCCACGCGGAGGTGGCACGGCGTCGGGACCGGCTCGCCGCGCTGTTGCTGTAGGCCCGACCCTGCGTCGCCGGGGGTTCCTGGATCGGCGCCCGCCGCGGCGGGGCGCGTCGCGTGGCACGCGGGTTGCACGGCATCGGCACCGCCGGATCCGCCGCGCGGACGGCCGCGGCCGCTTCCGCGCACGCGACGCTCGGCAGGTCATGGCGCAGGAAGGCGAGGACGGCCAGGAAAAGACCGAACAGCCAACCGAGAAACGGCTGCGCGACGCCCGCGAGAAGGGCCAGGTCCCGCGCTCGCGCGAGCTGGCCACGGCGCTGATCTTCCTCGCCGCGGCGGGTGGCCTCGCCCTGCTCGGCACCCGCCTGTCCATCGGCGCCCTCGGCTGGATGCGCGGCGCGCTCACGCCGGACGTGGCCCGCATGGGCGACCTGCGCCGGCTTCCGGCCCACTTCGGCGAACTGCTCGGCGGCCTCCTGTGGCAGGCGCTGCCGCTGATGCTGCTGTGCATCCTGGCCGCGGTGGTGGCGCCCATCGCGCTCTCGGGCCTGCGCTTCAGCCAGAAGGCGCTGATGCCGGACTTCAAGCGCTTGAGCCCGCTCGCCGGGCTCAAGCGCATCTACGGCCGCGAAGGTGCGGTCGAACTGCTCAAGGCGCTGCTGCGCGTGATCCTGATCGGCACCGCCGCGAGCCTCGTGCTGTGGGGCGCCTACGCCCAGCTCCTGGGGCTGGTGAACCAGCCGCTGGAGACCGCCGCGGGCGAGGGCCTGGGCCTCACCGTGATCCTGCTGCTCGCCATGACCCTGGCCACCGCCCTGCTCGCGGGCGCCGACGTGCCGTACCAGCTCTGGAGCCACAAGGAAAAGCTCAAGATGAGCCGCCAGGAGCTGCGCGACGAGATGAAGGAGTCCGAGGGCAGCCCCGAGGTGAAGGGCCGCGTGCGCCGCCTGCAGCAGGAGATCTCGCAGCGCCGGATGATGGAGGCCGTGCCGGGCGCGGACGTGGTGGTGGTCAACCCGACGCACTACGCCGTCGCGCTCAAGTACGACGCCAAGGCCATGGGCGCCCCGCGCGTGGTGGCCCGCGGCGTGGACGAGATCGCCGCCGCCATCCGCACCGTCGCCATCGGCAACCGCGTCCCCATCGTCGAGGCCCCCCCGCTCGCCCGCGCCCTCTACCGCGACGTCCGGCTCGGCCAGGAGATCCCCGCCCCGCTCTACGCCGCCGTCGCCCAGGTCCTGTCCTACCTCTACCAGCTCAAGGCCTGGAAGCCCGGGCAGGGCGTACCCCACCCGACGCTGCCGAAGGTCGAGCTGCCGGAGGGGTATGGGGAGGTGTGAACGCAAAGGCGGGAATGGGGAATCGGGAACAGGGACCTGGACGGCTTAAGGACTTGCAGGCGGTTGTTCCGGGTCGACGCTGTCGGCAAGGCATTCCGGTCGCAACTGAAGTCGTTCCTACAGCGAGCGGCGTGGCGGTCGTCGCCAGCTTCCAGGTCCCGATTCCCCATTCCCGCTTCCCGCCTCCCGCCGCATCGACCGCGCCGGTCATCCGACGACGGCCGACGTCGTTCCTACGGCGAGCGGCATGCGGGTCGCCGCAGGCCCGCATTCCCCATTCCCCATTCCCACTTCCCGCTCCACCCAAGAGCTGGCACACCACTTGTATCCCCCAGGCGCCTGTCGTCCTGGAGTCGCCCGTGATCGTCGCCGTCCGTGTCCGCCCGTCCGCCTGCGCCGCTGGCGCTGCGCCGTCGCGCGCGGGGGGCTGAGCCGTGGCCGCCGCGACGCAGGCCGGGCGGGTGGGGGAGATCGTGCGCCAGGGCATGGGGGCGCCGCTCGTTGTGCTGGCGATGCTGGCGATGGTGGTGGTGCCGCTGCCGCCGCTGGTGCTCGATGCGCTCTTCAGCTTCAACATCGCGCTGTCGATGGTGGTGCTGCTGGGCGTGGTCTACATCAAGCGCCCGCTCGACTTCTCGATCTTCCCGACCGTGCTGCTCATGGTCACCCTGCTGCGGCTGGCGCTGAACGTCGCGTCCACCCGCGTGGTGCTGATGCACGGCCACAACGGGCCCGGTGCGGCCGGCAACGTCATCGAGTCCTTCGCGCAGTTCGTGGTCGGCGGCAGCTTCGCGGTCGGCCTGGTGGTGTTCGCCATCCTCACCATCATCAACTTCGTGGTGGTGACCAAGGGCGCCACGCGCATCTCCGAGGTCTCGGCGCGCTTCATCCTCGATGCGCTGCCCGGCAAGCAGATGGCGATCGACGCCGATCTCAACGCCGGTCTTCTGACGCGCGAGGACGCCAAGGCCCGGCGCGAGGAGGTCCGCGAGGAGGCGGACTTCTACGGCTCCATGGACGGCGCCTCCAAGTTCATCCGCGGCGACGCCATCGCGGGCATCCTGATCCTCTTCATCAACCTGATCGGCGGCATCGTCATCGGGATGAGCCAGCACGGCATGGCCTTCTCGGCCGCCGGCACCACCTACACCCTGCTGGCGATCGGCGACGGCCTGGTGGCGCAGATCCCGGGCCTGCTGGTCTCGGTCGCGGTGGCGATGCTGGTCACCCGCGCCACCCGCCCGCAGGACATGGGCAAGGCGGTGCAGGGCCAGCTGTTCGGCCAGTACAAGGCGCTGGCGATCACCGCGGCGCTGCTGGGCCTGATGGGCCTGGTGCCGGGCATGCCCAACGTCGCCTTCCTGACCCTGGCCGCCATCGTCGGCTACGCCGCCTGGGTGCTCTACCGCAAGGCGCAGGCCCCCGCGCAGGCGACGCCCGAGCCCGTCGTGAATCCCGACGGCACCGTCAGCAGTCCGGCGCAGCCCACGCCCGAGCTGTCCTGGGACGAGCTGCAGCCGGTGGATGCGCTGGGGCTGGAGGTCGGCTACCGCCTCATCCCGCTGGTGGACGCGGCCCGCGGCGGCGGGCTGATGGCGCGCATCAAGGCCGCGCGCCGCAAGCTCACCCAGGACCTGGGCTTCCTGGTCCCGGCGGTGCACATCCGCGACAACCTCGAACTCGCGCCGGGCGCCTACCGCGTCCTCGTCCACGGCGTGCCGGTGGCGACCGGCGAACTCCACCCCGACCGCGAGATGGCGCTCGACCCCGGCCGGGTCTACGGCGAGCTCGAGGGCATCCCCGGCAAGGACCCGGCGTTCGGCCTGGACGCGATCTGGATCACGCCCGCGCAGCGCGCGGACGCGGAGGCGCTCGGCTATACCGTGGTCGATGCGCCCACCGTCGTCGCCACCCACCTGTCGCACCTGGTGCGCGAGCACGCGGCCGAGCTGCTCGGCCACGAGGAGGTCCAGCAGCTGGTCGCGACCCTGGCGAAGTCCGCGCCCAAGCTCGCCGAGGACCTGACGCCCAAGACCCTGCCGCTGTCGGTGGTCGTGCGCGTGCTGCAGAACCTGGTGTCCGAGCGGGTGCCGATCCGGCAGATGCGCCAGATCGCCGAGGCGCTCATCGAGCACGGCGCCCACAGTCAGGATCCCGCCGTCCTCACCGCGGCGGTGCGCACCGCGCTGGGCCGCTTCATCGTCCAGGAAATCAACGGCATGGCGCCCGAGCTGCCGGTCTACACGCTGGCGCCCGGACTGGAACGGGTCTTGCAGGAATCCGTCGGCGCCAACGGCGGCGGCGCGGTCGAACCCGGCCTCGCCGAGCGGCTCCACGCGGGTCTGGGCGACTGCGTGCAGCGCCAGCAGGCGGCGGGCGAGCCCGCGGTCCTGCTGGTTCCCGGCGCGGTGCGTGCGGTGCTGTCCCGCCTCACCCGCCACAGCGTCCCCGGGCTCTCGGTCCTGGCCTACGGCGAAGTGCCGGAGGACAAGCGGCTGAAGCTGGTGGGGTCGATCGGGTAGCGGTGCGGCGGGAATCGGGAAGCGGCAATCGGGACGGGTGAGGCAATGCGAGGCCTGGGCGAAATCATGACGACGCAGCGACTTCAACACGACGGGACAACGGCGGCAGGGCAGCGCGACGCGTCGCCTGCACGCGCCGACGGCGCCATGCCCCATTCCCGCTTCCCGATTCCCGGCGCCACGGGAGCAACCCCATGAGAATCAAGCGCTTCACCGCCTCCGACATGCGCACCGTGCTGCGGCTGGTGCGGGAGGAGCTCGGGGCCGATGCGGTGATCCTGTCCAACCGCCGGACCGATGCCGGCGTCGAGATCGTGGCCGCGACCGACTACGACGAGGAGCAGGTCCAGGAGGCGCTGCGCGCGGCCAGTNATCGTGGCCGCGACCGACTACGACGAGGAGCAGGTCCAGGAGGCGCTGCGCGCGGCCAGTGCGCAGCAGGCGGCGACCGCCGCCCCCGCTCCCGTCCCCGCCCCGGCGGCCCCCGCCGCCGCCGCGCCGGCGCCGCGCGCCGGGGAACCGGCGCTGCCCTCCTTCGCGGAGCGCCTGGCCGCCCTGCAGGCCGGGCAGCCCATGCCGGCCACGCCCTCGGCCGCCGCCGCGGTGCCGCGCGCGCAGCTGGTGGATACGCAGGCGCTGGCCGCTGCGGTCAAGGCCGCGCCGGCCGTGCCCGGGCCGGTCCCGGCACCGCCCGCCGCCGCGTCGCCCGGACTCGCCGCGGTGCCGGCCGCACCCGGGCCGCAGGCCGAACCCGCGCTGGACGAGGTCCGCAACGAGCTGGCGGCCATGCGCGAGATGATCGAGCGCGAGATGGCGCGCCTCGGCGACGAGCGGCTGCGCGGCGCGCCGGTGCGCGCCCAGGCCCTCGACACCCTGTCCGACTACGGCGTGGAGATCGACCTCGCGCGCGTCGTCGCCGCGCAGATCCCGGTCGACATGGAGCCGGCCCGCGCCAAGGGCCTGATGCTCGGCCTGCTGGCCAAGAAGCTCGCGATCACCGACTACGACCCGGTCGACGAGGGCGGCATCGTCGCGCTCATCGGCCCGACCGGCGCCGGCAAGACCACCACGCTGGCCAAGCTCGCGGCGCGCTACGCCGCCCGCCACGGCGCCCGCAACGTCGCCCTGGTGACCACCGACACCGTGCGCGTCGGCGGCCGCGAGCAGCTCGCCGCCTACGGCCGCCTGCTCGGCATGGCGGTGTTCGAGGCGGACAACGAGCAGGCCCTGGTCGGCCTGCTGGAGCGCCTGTCCGACTACGGCCTGGTGCTGGTGGACACCGCCGGCCTGTCGCAGCGCGACCGTGCCCTGATGACCCGTCTGTCGTGGCTGCGCGACACCCATCGCGTGCGCAGCCTGCTGGTGCTGCCGGCCAACGCCCATCCCGCCGACCTCGACGAGACCGTGCGCCGCTTCCGCAGCGTCGGGCCGGAGGCCGTGGTGCTGAGCAAGGTCGACGAGACCGGCCGCCTCGGTGCCGCGCTGTCGGTGCTGGTGCGCCATGCCCTGCCGCTGGCCTTCGTCGCCGACGGCCAGAACGTGCCCCAGGACCTGCAGCGCGCCGAAGCCCACCGCATCGTGCTGCGCCTGGATGCCCTGCGTCGCGCCGCCGACGCCCACAACGAACCGGAGACCGCGCATGTCGCCTGAGATCCATCCCCCGCGCGACGGCGTGCGCGTCCCCGAACAGGCCGCCGCCCTCGCGCGCCCGCCGGTGCGGGTCATCGCGGTGACCAGCGGCAAGGGCGGGGTCGGCAAGACCAATGTCTCGGTGAACCTGGGCGTGGCCCTGGCCGCCGCCGGCCGCAAGACCCTGCTGCTCGACGCCGACCTCGGCCTCGCCAACGTGGACGTGATGCTCGGCCTGTCGCCGCGCTTCACCCTGGCCGACGTGATGGCCGGCCGCTGCGCGCTGGCCGACACCATCCTCGACGGCCCGCACGGGCTCGGCATCGTCCCGGCCGCCAGCGGCAAGCGCCACATGGCGGAGCTGTCGCCGGCCGAGCACGTGGGCCTGATCCGCGCCTTCTCCGAGATCGAGCGCCCGGTGGACACCCTGCTGGTGGACACCGGCGCCGGCATCAACGACGCGGTGCTGACCTTCTGCCAGGCCGCGCAGGACGTGATCGTCGTGGTCTGTGACGAGCCGGCGTCGATCACCGACGCCTACGCCCTGATCAAGGTGCTCTCGCGCGAGCGCGGCGTGGAGCGCGTGCAGGTGCTGGCCAACCAGGTCGGCAGCGTCGCCGAGGGGCGCCAGCTCTACGACAAGCTGGCGCGCGTCACCGACAAGTTCCTCGACGTCACGCTCGGCTTCCTCGGCGCGGTGCCCTACGACGAATACCTGCGCCGCGCGGTCCAGCGGCAGTCGCCGGTGACCGTGACCTTCCCGTCCAGCCCCTCGGCCCGGGCCTTCCGCGACTTCGCCGGGCGCATCGAGCGCTGGCAGCCGCCGAGCGCGCCGCGCGGGCACCTCGAATTCTTCGTCGAACGCATGATCGCCGGAGGCGTCGCCGCATGATCGCTCCCGCCGCCGAATACCGCGCCGCGGCCCGTCCCAGCCCCGGCACCCTGATCGAGCAGCACGCCGAACTGGTGCGGCGCATCGCCCACCACCTGGCCGCGCGCCTGCCCGCCAGCGTCGAGGTCGACGACCTGATCCAGGCCGGCATGCTCGGCCTGATCGAGGCCTCGCGCGCCTTCGACGCCGAGCAGGGCGCGAGCTTCGAGACCTACGCCTCGATCCGCATCCGCGGCGCGATGATCGACGAGATCCGCCGCGGCGACTGGGTGCCGCGCTCGGTGCACCGCGGCGCGCGCGCCGCCGCCGCGGCCATCCACCGCATCGAGCAGGCCAACGGTCGCGCCGCGCAGCCGCAGGAGGTCGCCGCCGCGCTGGAGATGCCGCTGCCCGACTACCTGCGCCTGGTCGAGAACGCCGCGCGCGGGCACGTGCTGAGCCTGGACGCGCACGTCGAGGACGCAGGCGAGCTGCCCGACATCCGCGGCGGCGGCCCGAGCCCGGAACGCGCCCTGGAGCGCGAGGAGTTCGCCGCCCTGCTCGCGACCGAGATCGACGGCCTGCCCGAGCGCGAACGCCTGGTGCTGTCGCTGTACTACGAGCAGGAGCTCAACCTGAAGGAGATCGGCGCGGTGCTCGGCGTGAGCGAATCGCGGGTCTGCCAGATCCACGGCCAGGCGATGCTGCGCCTGCGCGGCCGCCTCGCGCCGTTCCGCGGCATCGACGACGACCTCGACAACGAATGAATCCGGAGCAGTACGTGAACAAGAACATGCGAATCCTGATCGTCGACGACTTCTCCACGATGCGCCGCATCGTGAAGAACCTCCTCGCCGATCTCGGCTACACCAACACCGTCGAGGCCGACGACGGCACCAGCGCCCTGACCGTGCTGCGCCAGGGCGGCATCGAGTTCGTCGTCACCGACTGGAACATGCCGGGCATGACCGGCATCGACCTGCTCAAGGCGATCCGCGCCGATCCCCAGCTGCGCATGCTGCCGGTGCTGATGGTCACCGCCGAATCCAAGCGCGAGCAGATCATCGAGGCCGCGCAGAACGGGGTGAACGGCTACATCATCAAGCCGTTCACCGCCATCACGCTCAAGGAGAAGCTCGACAAGATCTTCGAGCGCATGGGGGCCGCGGCATGAGCGAGGTCGCAGCAGCCGGCCATCCGGTGGTGGACCGCGCCGAGTTCGCCCAGCGCCTGCAGTCCGCGCTGGACGCGGTCGCGCGCGGGGACGAGGTGGGCCTGCGCGGCGAGGTCGAGGCGCTGGCCGCCTGGCGCGCCGCGTCGATGGTGCAGAGCCTGAGCCGCATCGCGCGCGAGCTCGGGCAGGCGCTGGGCGAGCTGCCCGCGGTCGATGCGGCCGCCGCCGAACTGCCCGACGCCTGCGACCGCCTGGACCACGTGGTCCGCACCACCGAGGAGGCCAGCCTGCGCACCCTCGACCTGGTCGAGGACAGCCGCGGCCTGATCGAGCGGGTCGCCGGCGGTCCGCTCGACGACGAGCAGCGCGCGGCGCTGGAGGCCCTGCGCGGCAAGCTCTCGGAGATGTCGCTGGCGCAGAGTTTCCAGGACCTCACCGGCCAGACCATCCGCCGCGTCGCCGCCATCGTGCGCCGCGTGCACGAGGGCTTCGGCGCGCTCGGCCTGCCGCCCGAGGAGCATCGCCGCGGCGGTCTCGCCGGCCCGGCCGTGCCCGGCCTCGACCACCACGCCGTGTCCCAGCAGGACGCGGACGACCTGCTGTCCGCGCTGGGCCTCTGAGGCCCGCGCCATCCGGAGTGCGCGCATGAGCGCCGTCAACGACGACATCGCCGCCGACTTCATCGTCGAAGCCCAGGAACTCGTCGACCGCCTCGGCGAGCAGCTGGTCGCGCTCGAGCAGGCGCCGACCGACCGCGAGCTGCTGAACGCGGTCTTCCGCGCCTTCCACACCATCAAGGGCGGCGCCGGCTTCCTCGACCTGCCGCCGATGGTGCGCCTGTGCCACGCCGTGGAGGACGCGCTCAACATCGTCCGCGACGGCGCCCACGTGCTGGACGCGGCCGACTTCGACGGCGCGCAGCGGGCGATCGACAGCGTCAACGACATGCTCGTCGCGCTGGCCGCGGGCGACCCGCTGCCGGATCCGCCGGAGGACGTGGTCGCGCATTTCCGCGCCATCCGGCCCGGCGGCGGCGCCGTGGCCGCCGCGCCCGCATCCGCGCCCGCGCCGAAGGCGGCGCCCCGGCCGAAGGCCAAGGCGAAGGCCGGCGAGGCGCCGGCCCAGGCCGAGCCGCCGGAAGTGACCGTGCGCGTGGACACGCGCCGGCTCGACACCATCGTCAACCTCGTCGGCGAGCTGGTGCTCGCCCGCAACCGCCTCAAGACCCTGCGCGAGAGCCTGCGCGACGACCAGCTCGACCGCGCCGTGGGCGCGCTCGACATCGCCACCAGCCGCCTGCAGTCGGCGGTGATGAAGACCCGCATGCAGCCGGTGGGGCGGGTGTTCGCGCGCTTCCCCAAGCTGGCCCGCGACGTCGCGCGCAGCCTGGGCAAGGACGTCGAGCTGCACATGGACGGCGTCGACACCGAGCTCGACCGCAACCTCGTCGAGACCCTGGCCGATCCGCTGGTGCACCTGGTGCGCAACGCGATCGACCACGGCATCGAGTCCGCCGACCTGCGTGCGCGCCTGGGCAAGCCGCGCGCCGGCAACGTCTACCTCAACGCCGTGCAGGAGGGCGACCACGTCACCATCGAGGTGCGCGACGACGGCGCCGGCATCGACCCGGAGCGCCTGCGCGCCAAGGCGCGCGAGCGCGGCCTGATCGACGACGAGACCGCGGCGCGGCTGACGCCGGAGGAATGCCTGCAGCTGGTGTTCCTCGCCGGGCTGTCGACCAAGTCGCAGGTCAGCGACCTGTCCGGCCGCGGCGTCGGCATGGACGTGGTGCAGTCCAAGGTGCGCGAGCTGTCCGGCGAGGTGCGCATCCAGTCCGAGATCGGGCGCGGCAGCCGGTTCCTGATCCGCGTGCCGCTGACGCTCGCGATCCTGCCGACCCTGCTGATCCAGTGCGCCAACGCGGTCTACGCGCTGCCGCTGGCGCGCGTGGTCGAGGTGATCGGCTGCAAGCCGTCCGACCGGCGCTGGATCAACGGGCGCGCCACCCTCGACATGCGCGAGCGGCCGCTGCCGCTGGTCGACCTGCGCCACTGGCTGGAACTGCCCGAGGTGCAGACCGAGGGGCTCACCATCGTCGTGCTGCAGGGACGCGACGCGCGCTTCGGCCTGGTCGTCGACGCGGTGCGCGGGCGCGAGGAGATCGTCATCAAGCCGCTGCCGCGCGCGCTGCGCGGACTGCAGGGCTACGCCGGCGCGACCCTCATCGGCGACGGCAGCCTCGCGCTGATCCTCGACGTCGACGGGATCGGCGGCGACTCAAGTTCGACCCCCGCGCGCCGATAGCTTCGCCATGGACGTTCTCAGCCTCGCAGGTCTGTTGCTCGCGCTGGTCGCGCTGGTCGGTGGCAGCATCCTCAAGGGTGCCGGCATCGCCGGACTGTGGTCGCCTGCGGCCTTCGTGATCGTCATCGTCGGTACCGTCGCCGCGATCCTGCTGCAGACGCCGATGGCGACGCTCAAGCGCGCGCTCGGCATGGCGTCGTGGGTGTTCAGCCCGCCGGCCTCCTCGCGCGAGGCGCAGCTCGCGCAGGTCGTGGAGTGGGCCAACGTCGCGCGCAAGCAGGGCCTGCTCGGGCTCGAGGCCGAGGTGCGGCAGCAGACCGACCCCTTCGTGCAGAAGGGCCTGCAGATGCTGGTCGACGGCATGGAGCCGGAGGCCATCCGGCAGATGCTGGAGGTCGAGGTCGGCGCGCAGGAGAGCCAGGGCCTGGCCGCGGCCAAGGTGTACGAGGGCATGGGCATCTATGCGCCCACGCTCGGCATCATCGGCGCGGTGCTGGGCCTGATGTCGGTGATGCAGAACCTCGCCGATCCGAGCAAGCTCGGCCAGGGCATCGCCGCGGCCTTCACCGCGACGATCTACGGCATCGGCGCCGCCAACCTGATGTTCCTGCCGATGGCCAACAAGCTGAAGGGCCTCGTCGAGCAGCGCACCGGCGAGCGCGAGATGATGATCGAGGGGCTGATCGCGATCGCGCAGGGCGAGAACCCGCGCAACATCGAAGCGCGCCTCGCCGGCTACCTGAACTGAGCGCGCCACGGCCATGGCGCGCAGGAAACGGCACGAGGAACACCAGAACCACGAGGCGTGGGCGATCCCCTATGCCGACCTGCTGACCCTGCTGCTCGCCTTCTTCGTCGTCATGTACGCGATCTCCTCGCTCAACGAGGGCAAGTACCGGGTGCTGTCGAACTCGCTGTCCGAGGCCTTCGGCGGCTCGCCGCGCTCGATCCAGCCGATCCAGGTCGGGCCGGTCGCGCCGGCCGAGGTGTCGCCCGAACACGTGCGCCCGGTGCCGCTGGGCGTGCGCGCCAATCCCATCCGCCTCTCGCCGAGCATGCGCGCGGCCAACGGCCCGCAGCTGGCGGAGCGCAGGCCCGCCTACCTGCCGGTGTCCATCCCCAGCAACGACCGCGAGCGCTTCATGTACCGCGGCGCGCAGCAGCAGCTGCGCAGCATCGCCGCGCGCCTGCAGGCCGCGCTGGAGGACCTGGTGCGCGAGGACCTGGTGGTCATGCGCCGCGAGCAGCTGTGGCTGGAGGTCGAGATCAAGAGCGACATCCTGTTCCCGAGCGGCTCGGCGGTGCTGAGCCTGTCCGCGCTGGAGACCATCGCGCGGCTCGGCGCGATCCTCGCCGAGGTGCCGAACGACGTGCACGTCGAGGGGCATACCGACGACGTGCCGATCAGCACCGCGCAGTACCCGTCGAACTGGGAACTCTCCGCGGCGCGCGCGGCCAGCGTCGTGCACAGCCTCGCCGTGCAGGGCGTCGCGCAGGACCGGATGGCCGTGGTCGGGCAGGGCGAATTCCGCCCGCGCGAGAGCAACGCCACGCCCGAAGGTCGCAACGCGAACCGCCGCGTGGTGCTGGTGATCCTCGCCGAGCCCGAGGGGCTGTCGCGCGACAGTCCCGCGCTGCACGCCGGCGAAGTGCCGGTTTCCACCGATTCCGAGGCAGGCTGACATGCAGGTTTGGACCATCGCGAACCAGAAGGGCGGCGTGGGCAAGACCACCACCACGCTGGCGCTGGGCTACTGGCTGGCGCGCCAGGGCGCGCAGGTGCTGCAGATCGACCTCGACCCGCACGCCTCCCTGAGCCGCGCCCACGGGGTGCCGGCCGAACCGGCGCCGCAGGGCACGTTGGAGTTGTTCGCCGACCCGCCGCAGCCGCTGGCCGCGCTCGCCCGGCCGACCGCCCTGGCGGGCCTGGCCCTGGTGCCAGCGCAGTCCGCGCTGGCGACCCTGGAGCGCCGCAGCGCCACCCAGCCCGGCCTCGGCCGCGCGCTCTCGCAGGCGCTGGCGCGCGACGCCGGGCGCTGGGACTACGTGCTGCTCGACTGCGCACCCACCCTGGGCCTGCTGATGGTCAACGCCCTGGCCGCGGCCGACCGGCTGATCGTGCCGACCCAGACCGAGCCGCTGGCCCTGCACGGCCTCGACGGCATGCTGCGCACGGCGCAGATGATCGAGCGCTCGCGCGGCAGCGCCCTGCCGACCTTCGTGCTGCCGACCCTGCACGACCGCCGCACGCGCGTCGCCCAGGAGAGCCTTGCCGCCATGCGCGGGCGGCCCGGGGCCAAGGTGTGGGATGCCGAGATCCCGATCGACACGCGCCTGCGCGACGCGCAGAGCTTCCTCGACCTCGAGGCCCGGTTCGGTCGTGGCCTCCGCGCCTACGGCGACGCCCTCGACTGGCTGCTCGACAGCGCCCCCGTGCAGGAGCAGGTGGCATGACCCACGCCGACGGACTCGACGACTACATGGAGGCGCTGCTGGGCGAGGCCGCGCCGCAGGGCGATCCCGCCCCGGCCGGCGCCGCGGCGTCGCCCGACGGCGACAGCGAGGATCTGGAGGCGGCCTTCGAGGCCGCGCTGAACCTGCCGACGCCCGCACCGGTGTCCGCGTCGGGGGACAGCGAGGACCTGGAAGCGGCCTTCGAGGCGGCGCTGAACCTGCCGACGCCCGCACCGGTGTCCGCGTCGGGCGACAGCGAGGACCTGGAAGCGGCCTTCGAGGCGGCGCTGAACCTGCCGACGCCCGCACCGGCCCCCGCGTCGGGCGACAGCGAGGACCTGGAAGCGGCCTTCGAGGCGGCGCTGAACCTGCCGACGCCCGCACCGGCCCCCGCGTCGGGCGACAGCGAGGACCTGGAAGCGGCCTTCGAGGCGGCGCTGAACCTGCCGACGCCCGCACCGGCCCCCGCGTCGGGCGACAGCGAGGACCTGGAAGCGGCCTTCGAGGCGGCGCTGAACCTGCCGACGCCTGCCCCGGCGAGTCCACCTGCCCCGGCGAGCCCGCCGGCCAAGCCCGCGCCCGCGCGCGACGACCCCGAGCTCGAAGCGGCCTTCGAGGCCGCCCTCAACCTCCCCAGGCCGCTCGCCCCGCTGGCCGCCGAGCTCGCCGCACGCGAGCAGGCAGCCGGTGGCCGCCGCGCGGGCGAGCGCAGCTCGCGCTGGCTGCACATGAGCGTCGCCGGCCAGAACCACTGCCTGGAACTGCTCAAGGTGCAGGAAGTGCTGCGCGTGCCTCCGATCCAGCCGCTGCGCGGCGCCGGCACCGGGATGCTGGGCGTCATGAACCTGCGCGGCCAGATCGTCCCCGTGCTCGACCTCGGCGCCTGGCTCTACGGCCGCCCCTGCGAGCCCGGCCCCGCCTGCCGCGTCGTCGTGCTCGAGGAGCGCGGCGAGACCCTCGGCCTGCTGGTGGAGGAAGTCAGCGACGTCGCCACCCTGTCCGAATCGATGATGGAGAACACCGCCATCGTCGGCGCCGCCAACGCCTGCAACGCCTTCCGCGGCATCGCCCGCGTCGGCAACACGCCGATGATCCTGGTGGACGCGGGGCGGTTGCTGGCCATCTAGGTGAGGTGGGGAGGATGAAGCGGGAATCGGGAGTCGGGACCCGCAGGGCGCTGCCGCCTCCAAGGTTGCGGCGGTAGGGAGCGATCTCAGTCGCGACCGCCGGGACAGTGGGGCGTGCGCTGCCTGGGGGGCGGATCCGACATCCATGCCGGTAAAGCGCGAAGGGTGGAGCGGGAACGGGACCGGGACCCGGAGCGTGCTGCCACCCACACGGGCCTCTGGATCTGTAGGAGCGACTTCAGTCGCGACCGGGGCCTCCAATGCCCTTCACCCAGCCGGCCGAACCGCGCCGGTCGCGACTGAAGTCGCTCCTACGGGGGGCAAGGTGATCCGGCGACGCCTCGCGCCCCAGTGACATCCTCCCGTTCCCCGTTCCCCGTTCCCCGTTCCCCCAGCCCCCAGCCCCCAGCGCCCAGCGCCAAGCGCCAAGCGCCAAGCCCCAAGCCCCAAGCCCCAAGCCCCAAGCCCCAGGCTCCAGGCCCAGGCCCAGGCCCAGGCCCAGGCCCAGGCCCCAGGCCCCAGGCCCCAGGCCCGGGCCCCTAAAGTTCCTCCCCAGCCCGCCGATACCCCCTGCATCCCCCACCTTCGAGCGTGTGATGACAGCAGTGGAACTGGGCGCCGATCTGGGCATCGAGAGCGCGGCCGAGCTCAAGGCCCGGCTGTCGGCGCACCTGGCGAGCGAGACCGGCGTGGTGCTGGACGCCGAGCATGTCGAGCGGGTCCACACCGCGTCGCTGCAGCTCCTGGTGGCCTTCGTGCGCGACCGCCGCGAGGCGGGGCTGCGCACCGACTTCCAGTCCGCGGCCGCGCCGTTGCGCGAGGCCGCGCGCCTGCTCGGACTGGCCTCACACCTCGGCCTCGACGCCGCCGAACCGACTTCCGCTACGGAGCAACCTGCATGAGTTCCAAGATCCTCGTCGTCGACGACTCCACCTCGATGCGCCAGATGGTGGCGTTCGCGCTCACCAGTCAGGGCTTCGACGTGACCGAGGCCGAGGACGGGCTCGTCGCCCTCGATCGCGCCAAGGGACAGCGCTTCGCCGCGGTGGTGACCGACGTCAACATGCCGAACATGGACGGCATCTCGCTGATCCGCGAACTGCGCCAGCTGCCCGACTACAAGTTCACCCCGCTGCTGATGCTGACCACCGAGTCGGGCGCGGACAAGAAGTCCGAGGGCAAGGCCGCCGGCGCCACCGGCTGGCTGGTCAAGCCGTTCAACCCCGAGCAGCTGGTCGCCACGGTCCGCAAGGTCCTGAGCTGACGCTCCCCCGCACGCCCGCTCCGCCCCTCTTTTCGCTCCAGCACGGTCCTCGCCCATGAACATGGATATGCAGCGCTTCCAGGCGGTCTTCCTCGAGGAGAGCCGCGAGGGCCTGGACGTGATGGAGGCGGGGCTGCTCGCGCTGGAGTCCGGCCGCCAGCAGCCCGACACCATCCACGCGGTGTTCCGTGCCGCCCACTCGATCAAGGGCGGCTCTGCGACCTTCGGCCTGACCACGCTGGCCGGTCTCACCCACCTGCTCGAGACCCTGCTGGACGAGATCCGCGACGGCCGCCGTGCGCTGTCGGGCGCGGCCATCGACGCCATGCTCGCCTCCGTCGACGTGCTGCGCGGCCTGCTCGCGGCCGTGGACAGCGGCAGCCCGGAGGACGCCCAGGCGGTGGCCGCGGTCAAGGCCAGCCTCACCGCCGTGCTGGAAGGCAGCGCGGCATCCGCGGCGGAGGCGCCCCAGGCGGCCGCGCCCGCCGCCCCGCCCGCGGGCTGGCGCATCGGCTTCACGCCGCACACCGGCATGTTCATGGGCGGCAACGACCCGCTGCGCATCCTGCGCGAGCTCGACCGCCTCGGGCAGCTCCGTGCGGATCCCGATCTCTCGCGCCTGCCGACCTTCGAGGAACTGGACCCGGTCGAGGCCCACATCGCCTGGGATCTCGCCCTGATCGGCCCGGTCGCGCGCAGCGACGTGGACGACGCCTTCGCCTGGGTCGAGGACGAATGCGACCTGGTCGTGGAGCCGATCGCCGGGGAGGCGCCCCAGCCCGTGGCGGAGGCGCCCGCCGCCGCGCCCGAGGCGGAGCCGGCAGCGGCCGCGCCCATGGCCCAGGGCGGTGGCGCCGCCGAGCCCGCCGGCGCCGACGCGACCATCCGCGTCAGCGTCGCCAAGGTGGACGCCCTCATCAACCTCGTGGGCGAGCTGGTCATCACCCAGGCCATGCTCAAGCAGTCGGGCGCGCTCATCGAGGGCAGCCGCGCGCAGGATCTGCTCTCCGGCCTGGAGCTGCTCGAGCGCAACACCCGCGACCTGCAGGAGGCGGTCATCGGCGTGCGCATGCTGCCGGTGTCCTCGGTGTTCCAGCGCTTCCCGCGCCTGGTCCGCGACCTCGCCGGCCGCCTCGGCAAGCAGGTCGTGCTGGAGACCCGCGGCGAGTCCACCGAGATCGACAAGAGCGTCATCGAGAAGATCGCCGACCCGCTGGTGCACCTGGTGCGCAACGCCATCGACCACGGCATGGAGATGCCAGACGAGCGCGTCGCCGCCGGCAAGCCGCCGGGCGGCCGCATCACCCTCGACGCCTCGCACCAGGGCGGCTTCATCCTGATCGAGGTCGGCGACGACGGCCGCGGCCTCGACCGCGAGCGCATCCTCGCCAAGGCCACCGAGCGCGGCATGAGCCTGCCGGAGAACCCGACCGATGCGCAGGTCTGGGACCTCATCTTCCAGCCCGGCTTCTCCACCGCCGCCCAGGTCACCGACCTCTCCGGCCGCGGCGTCGGCATGGACGTGGTGCGCAAGAACATCCAGTCGCTCGGCGGCGACGTCGCCATCGAGAGCCGCAAGGGCGCGGGCACGCGCATCACCGTGCGCCTGCCGCTGACCCTGGCCATCCTCGACGGCATGACCGTCGGCGTCGGCGGCGAGACCTTCGTGCTGCCGCTGAACTTCGTGGTCGAGTCGCTGCAGCCGGCCGCCGGCGACATCCGCCGCGTGCAGGGCGACGGCCGCCTGCTGCGCGTGCGCGGCGACTACATCCCGCTGCTGGACATGCGCGCGCTGTACCGGCTGGCGCCGACCGCGCGCGACACCGCGCCCCTGGTCGTGGTGGTGGAGAGCGACGGCCGCCGTCTTGCGCTGCAGGTCGACGAGCTCATCGGCCAGCAGCAGATCGTGGTCAAGAACCTCGAGTCGAACTACCGCAAGGTCCACGGCGTTTCCGGCGCGACCATCCTGGGCGACGGCCGCGTCGCGCTCATCGTCGACGTGGGCGACGTGGCGCGCAGTCTCGCCCACGCCGAGGCCGCCTGATGCGCCCGCGCCGCTCGCCCCTCGTGGCCTGCGGCGCGCCGCCTTCGTCCCGCTCCGCATGCCGCCATCGCGCGGCGCCCGCCGGCCGGGCCGGCATTCCCTCCCGATGAACCCGTAGAGCGAGCCATGACCTTCCTCAAGAAGATCCAGACGGCCTTCGGCGACCTGTCCATCCGGCGCAAGTTCGTCGTGCTCAACGTCCTGCTCGCCTTCGGCGTCGTCGCCCTGGCGGTGACGGCGGCGCGCATCCAGTACGTCGACCTCCGCGACAGCCGCGAAGCGGTGCTGCGCACCGAGGTGGAGATGGCGCTGGGCGCGATCGCGCACTACGCGGCGCGCGCCGAGGCGGGCGAGCTCAGCGAGGAGGAGGCGCAGGCCGCCGCCCTGGCGACGCTGGAGACCATGCGCGCCAACGACGACGTGGACTACTTCTTCGTCCACGACATGCGGCCGACGCTCCTGATGCATCCCTTCCGCAAGGACCTGGTGGGCAGGGACGTCGGCGACGTGGTCAGCCCGGACGGCGTCGCGGTGTACCGCGAGCAGGTGGCGGTCGCCCGCGCCGGCGGCGGCCACGTCGACTTCGCGTGGGAGAAGCCCGGCCACGACGCGCCGGTGCAGAAGATGTCCTACGCCGCCGCCTACGCGCCCTGGAACTGGGTGGTGGCCACCGGCATCTACATGGACGACGTGCAGGCGCAGGCGCTGGTGTTCACCGCGATCATGACCGCCGCCGGCGGCTTCGTGGTGATCTCCGTGTTCGTGCTCTGCTGGATCATCGGCAGCGCCATCGTGGTGCCGATGCGCGCCGCCACCGAGGCGGCCGACGCGGTGGCCGCGGGCCGCCTGGACCAGCCGATCGCAGCCGGCGCGCGCGACGAGGTCGGCCGGCTGCTGGGCGCCATGCGGCGCATGCAGAGCACGCTGCAGGACTACAGCCGCGCCCAGCTCGAGATGGGCCGCCGGCACGAGGCCGGCGAGATCGGTCACCGCATCGACGCGGCCGCCTTCCGCGGCGCCTATGGCGAGATGGCGGCGAACACCAATGCCCTGGTGGCCGCGCACATCTCGGTGATGATGCAGCTGGTGGCACTGATCGAGCAGTACGGCCGCGGCGACCTCAGCCAGGACATGCCGCAGCTGCCCGGCGAGAAGGCGCGCGTGACCGAGGCCATGCAGGCGACCAAGGCGGCGTTGACCGGCATCCAGGACGAGATCCTCATGCTCTCGGCGGCGGCGGCCCGCGGCGACTTCTCCGCCCGCGGCGACGAGGCGAAGTACCAGCACGCCTTCCGCGAGATGGTGGCGGCGCTCAACCGCCTGATGCAGGAGGCGGACGCCGGCCTGAGCGACGTGGGCCGGATCATGGGCGCGCTGGCCGAGGGCGACCTGACCCAGCGGGTGGAGCGCGAGTACCAAGGCGCCTTCGGCAGGCTGGCCGCCGACGCCAACCGCACCGTCGAGCAGCTCACGGGCATCGTGCGCGGCATCAAGGACTCGGTGGAGACCATCAACACCGCCTCCGGGGAGATCGCCTCGGGCAACGCCGACCTCTCCAGTCGCACGGAACAGCAGGCGGCGAGCCTGGAAGAAACCGCGTCCTCGATGGAGGAACTCACCTCCACCGTCCGCCAGAACGCCGAGAACGCGCGCCAGGCCAACCAGCTCGCGGTCGGTGCCGGCGACGTGGCCGAGGCCGGCGGCCGGGTGGTGGACGAGGTGGTGACGACGATGGGCGCGATCAGCGAATCCTCGAAGCGGATCGCCGACATCATCGGCGTGATCGACGGGATCGCGTTCCAGACCAACATCCTCGCGCTGAACGCGGCGGTGGAAGCTGCGCGCGCGGGCGAGCAGGGCCGCGGCTTCGCGGTGGTGGCCTCGGAGGTGCGCGCGCTGGCCCAGCGCTCGGCGGACGCGGCCAAGGAGATCAAGACGCTGATCGAGGACTCGGCCGAGAAGGTGGAGCTGGGATCCAGTCTGGTGCACCGCGCCGGCACCACGATGGGCGAGATCGTCACCTCGGTGAAGCGGGTGACCGACATCATGGGCGAGATCACTGCCGCATCGGCGGAGCAGAGTTCCGGCATCGACCAGGTGAACCGGACGGTCATGCAGCTGGACGAGACGACGCAGCAGAACGCGGCCCTGGTCGAGGAAGCGAGCGCCGCGGCGCGCAGCCTGGAGGTCCAGGCCGGCGAGCTGGCGCAGGCGGTGGCGGTCTTCCGCCTGGAACAGGCGGCGGCGAAACCGGCAGCGAAGCCTGCGCCGGCCCCCGGGCCGAAACCGGTCCGGAAGCAGGCCGAAGCCCTCGCCGGGGCAGCGGCCTCCGCAGCGCCGAAGCCCGCCGGCCCGAAGCCGAAGATCGCCGCCGCGTCCGTGGCCACGTCCGACGCCAAGACCGATCCCAAGGCCGATCCCGAGCCTCGGTCGGCACGTGCCGCGCGGCCGGCCCGGCGCGCCGCCAGGGCGGCCAAGGCCGCTGCTCCCCAGCCGGTGCTGAGCGACATCGACGGCGACTGGCAGGAGTTCTGAATCGCCGACGGCCGGTGGGCCTGCTGCGGGTCCGCCGCGCCCGGACATCGCGCGCTCCACGCGAGGCCACCGCCGGCAGCGTGGCGCCGCGGCGAGCGTGATCCCCCGCACAGTTTCTCCATCGGCCATGCCTGCTGCCCTCAAGAACGCGCCGTTCCGGCCGATCAGGGCAGCGTGGGCATGTCCGCCCCCCTGAACCCCCCTCGTCTGGAGACATCCGTCATGCGCTGCACCCGTTCCATCCTCGCCGCCCTCGTCCTCGCCGCCACCGCTGCCGGCGCCGGCGCCCAGGAAATGATCCCGCCGGAGCACGCGTCCCGCTTCATCGGCAAGAACGGCATGGTCTGCGGCAAGGTCGAGCGCGCCCGCTTTGCCCAGAACTCGGAAGGCGAGCCGACCTTCCTGTACATGGGCGGGGCCTTCCCGCGCCACACCTTCTCCGCCCGCATCCCCGGCAGCGAGCGCGCCAAGTTCAACCCGGCGCCGGAATCGCTCGAAGGCCAGGACATCTGCGTGGTCGGCAACATCCGTCGCGACGCCTCGCGCGCCGAGATCGTGGTCACCGGCCCCGCCGACGTGAAGCTGGCGACGATCCGCTAAGCAGCAACCGCCGGGCGTCCACATGGGCGCCCGGCGCCTGTGCGCGCTCGCGCGCAGTCGATCACGAGGGGAGTGTCATCGATGCACTGGTTCAATTCCTTGAAGCTCGCGCCGAAGCTCATGCTGGCCTTCGGCATCGTCCTCGCACTGATGCTGGTGCAGGGCATCGTCGCCTTCAGCGGCATGAGTTCGCTCAACGGGGCGACCAGGAGTGTGGTCGACGAGACCCTCCCCAGCGTCCGCGCCGGCGGTGAGCTGCGCGCCCTGCTGGGCGAGTACCGCAACACCTCCTACCGCGGCCTGATGCGCGCGAGCGAGACGGTGAGGCGCGAGTCGCGCACCCAGGCCGACGCGCTGCACGCGCAGATCGAGGAGCAGGCGCAGCATTTCCTCCAGATCGCCAGCGACGACGAGGAGCGCGGCCGCATCGAGGCCTTCGTCGCCGACTGGGTCGCCGCCCGCGAGTCCTACCTCTCGGTCAACGAGATGATCGACTACGAGCTGGAGGACGACGCCATCGACACCTTCCTCGGCGAGACCCGCGGCCTGCACGAGCGGGCGACCGCCTCGCTCGCCGCGATCATCGCCGCCGAGGACGAGAAGGCCGTGGCCGCCGGCGCCGGTGCGCGCCGGGCCTACGCCACCTCGCTGACGATGACCGTGATCTTCCTGCTCGCCGGCATCGCCGCGGGCCTCGGCATCGCCTGGTTCTTCGCCGCCATGCTCTCGCGCAACCTGCGCGGCGCCGTCGCGGTCGCCAACGACGTGGCGACGGGCAAGCTCGACGGCCACATCGACACCAGCGGCAGCGACGAGGTCGGCGACCTCCTGCGCGCCATGCAGCGCATGCAGCACGACCTGCGCGAACGCATCGAGAGCGACCAGCGCATGGCCGCCGAGAACCTGCGCATCCGCAATGCGCTGGACAACTCCGGCACCAGCGTGATGATCGCCGACCCGCAGCGCCGCATCATCTACAGCAACGGTGCCACCCAGCGCCTGCTCGCGACCTACGAGGACGAGATCCGCAAGGACCTGCCGGACTTCGACGTGTCCGCCGTCGTCGGCAGCAGCATCGACACCTTCCACGCCGACCCCGAGGGCACCGCGGTGTACCTGGAGGCGCTCGAGGGCGTGCACAACGGGCAGATCCGTCTCGGCGGCGCCTGGTTCGGCCAGTCCATCTCGCCGGTCATGGGCGAGGACGGCGAGCGCCTCGGCTTCGTCGTCGAGTGGCGCGACCGCACCGTCGAGGTGCGGGTCGAGGAGGAGGTCGCGCGCATCGTCGAGGCCGCGGCCGCCGGCGACCTGTCGCAGCGCATCGCCACCGGGGACAAGCAGGGCTTCTTCCGCCAGCTGGCCGAGCGCCTCAACGTGCTGCTCGACGCCAACGCCGACAGCCTCGGCCAGGCGTCGGAGCTGCTCAACGCGCTGGCGCGCGGCGACCTCACCCAGCGCATGACCGGCGAGTTCCAGGGCGTGTTCGGCCGCATCCGCGACGACATCAACGCCACCGCCGACCAGCTCGCCGACATCGTGGCGCGCATCAAGGAGTCGTCGGAGGCCATCACCGTGGCGGCGGGCGAGATCGCGTCCGGCAACACGGACCTGTCGGCGCGCACCGAGCAGCAGGCCGCCTCGCTGGAGGAGACCGCCAGCTCGATGGAGGAACTCACCTCCACCGTGCGCCAGAACGCCGAAAGCGCGCGCCAGGCCAACCAGCTGGTGATGGGTGCGGCCGACGTCGCCTCGCGCGGCGGCCAGGTGGTGGGCGAGGTCGTCACGACCATGCAGGGCATCGAGCAGGCATCGAAGAAGATCGCCGACATCATCGGCGTGATCGACGGGATCGCGTTCCAGACCAACATCCTCGCGCTGAACGCGGCGGTGGAAGCCGCGCGTGCGGGCGAGCAGGGCCGCGGCTTCGCGGTGGTGGCCTCGGAGGTGCGTTCGCTGGCCCAGCGCTCGGCGGACGCGGCCAAGGAGATCAAGGGCCTGATCGGCGCCTCGGTGGACAAGGTCGCCACCGGCTCGGAGCTGGTGGGCCGGGCCGGCGCGACGATGTCGGAGATCGTGGCCTCGGTGAAGCGCGTCGCCGACATCATGGGCGAGATCACCGCGGCGAGCGCCGAGCAGGCCTCGGGCATCGAGCAGGTCAGCCGCACGGTCAGCCAGCTCGACGAGACCACCCAGCAGAACGCGGCCCTGGTCGAGGAAGCGAGCGCCGCGGCGCATGCGCTCGATGCGCAGGCGACGGCCCTGGCCGAGGCCGTGGCGATCTTCCGCACCGGCACCCAGGGCGGCGCGGTCGACAGCCTGCTGGTGAAGGCACGCGGCGAGCTGGCCGAGACCGACTGATCCACGCCATCCCCGGTGGCATCCCAAAGCGGCGCTTCGGCGCCGCTTTGCGTTAGGGGACGGTCGACCGCGGACGCTGGCGGTTCGCCGCCGCCTGCCCGCCCGTCCCACGGACGGCTTCCCCGTTCCGCGCCCGGACGGCGGGCCGCGCGCAACGCCATCCGTCCTTGTCCGTCGCGTGTCCCGGTTCCGGCCTTGGACGAGGGGCGGTGTACGCAGAGCTGTAACAATCCGCGCTGCGTGATCCTTTTCGTTCTGATGGCGATCTCAATCCAGGCCGGATCCGGTCGATAAGGCTGCGAGCCCGGCGGGCGGACGTGTTCGTGGCGAGGCGCTGCCTGCCGCGGCGCGGACCCATCTCCGGTCGGTTCGCCATCGCCGCTGCTTCCGAAAGTGACTGGAAGCACAACGGAAATGCGATGGCGATCACGTTTTGTACAGATTGCCGGGTCCGCGCCGATAACCGCGGAGAGGCCGGCCCCCGCATGCCGTCCCGTGGCGACCGGACGACGGTCGCGTCGGCGGCGGGGCGCAAGAGCGGCACGCACGACGTGCCGATCGCGGCGACGGGCAGGCGGAGCCTGCCCGCGTAGTGCGGAAGCGCCGGGTGTCCGGGCCGAAACGGAGCGTGCCGACACCAGCCGGGCGAGGCCCAGGGCCGGGATGCGTTCCCGCGCCGGCAGCGCGACCGCTCGAATCGAGAACCAGGCCCACGCCGGCAGTCCCGGCGTGCGCGGCCTGCCGACACCGAATCACTCTCTAGAAGGATCTGTCATGCACGCGTTGTCCCGCTTGTCCATCGGTACCAAGTTGTCGCTGCTGCTCACCGCGGCGCTCGTCCTGGTGCTGGCCCTTCTCGCATTCCTGATCGACCGGCAGGCGCGCCGCGCGTACGACGCGCGGGTGAACGCGGTGGTGGCCACGGAAGTGCGCGCGCTGGCGCAGCGCTCGGCGGACGCGGCCAAGGAGATCAAGGACCTGATCGGTGCCTCGGTGGACAAGGTCGCCACCGGCTCGGAGCTGGTGGGCCGGGCCGGCGCGACGATGTCGGAGATCGTGGCCTCGGTGAAGCGCGTCGCCGACATCATGGGCGAGATCACCGCGGCGAGCGCGGAGCAGGCGTCGGGCATCGAGCAGGTCAGCCGCACGGTCAGCCAGCTCGACGAGACCACCCAGCAGAACGCGGCCCTGGTCGAGGAAGCGAGCGCCGCGGCGCAGGCGCTCGACGCGCAGGCGACCGTGCTGGCCGAAGCGGTGGCGGTGTTCCGCACCGGCGCGCAGGAGACGGCCCCGCAGGCGGCGCCGAAGGCGCCGACCGCGTCCGCACCGACGCCCGCGCCCCGGCCGGCCGCCAGGGCCCGGGCGGAAACGGGTCCGGCCCTGGCGGCACGGCCCGCACGCGCGCCGAAGCCGGTGCCGCAGCCGGCCCTTGCCGAGGCCGATGGCGAGTGGCAGGAGTTCTGAGTCCGGACCGAAGGGGCGCGGCGGCCGGGCCGGCCGTGCGCCCCGTCGCGCTCCTCCGCATGCGGCGCCTCCGGGCGCCGCCTCTGTCTGCGGCGGGCTGCTCTACTCCGTAAACATGACGTTTTCGTGAAAAAGCCTCAAGTCGGCCGCCTCCGGGTCGATACAGGACGGGAACGTCCCCTGCGGGCCCTTGTCCTCCGATCCGCCGCCGCGCGCGGCTCCCCGTATGCCCTCCATATCGTTGTTCCGGCGCGGGAAGGATCCCCTGCAAACCTGGTCGTCGCGTCCCTCCTGCGGCGCCATCGCCCTCCTCGGCCTGCTGCTCCTCGTCCCCGACACGGCCCGTGCCTGGCCGGACCTCGCGCCCGCATTCCGCGCGGGCGAGGTCGAGCTGGGCCTGAGCGCGAACTGGGTGTACGACAGCAACAGCTTCCATCGCGATCCCGACGGCCGGTTCGAGGACGCGACCGGCTTCCGCCGGCGCGAGACCGGCGTCTTCCTGCGCCGGCCGGGCCACTACGAGGTCATGGTGCAGTACGACCTCGAGGGACGTGCCTGGACCGACACCCTGGTCCGGCTCCACAGCAAGGGGCTGCTCGGCCGCGATCTCGGCAGCGTGCGGATCGGCTACTTCAAGACGCCGGTCGGCTTCGACGCCGTGTCCCCGGTGCGGGCGGCACCCTTCCTCGAACAGGCGCTGCCGGTCCAGGCGGTGTACGCCGGCCGGCGGACGGGCGTGGAATGGGCCCTGCAGCGGCCCGGCTACCTGGTCGGCGTGTCCGGCTTCGCGGGGCACGACCTCGAGGGCGACAACCACGGCCAGACCGTCGCGGGGCGCGCCGCCTGGGTGCCGCGCAACGCGCCGGGCGACGTCCTCCACCTCGGCGTCGCCGCCAGCCGCGAACGTCCCGACGCCGACACGCTGCGCCTGCGTGCACGGCCCGAGGCCGGGTTGACGCCGGTGCGGCTGGTCGATACCGGAACCCTCGCGGGCGTGGAGACCGTGCACCGCGGCGGCATCGAGGCGCTGTGGATCGCAGGGCCCTGGTCGCTGCAGGGCGAGCTGCTCGGAATCGACGTGCGCCGCGAAGGCCAGGACGTGCGCGGCCGGGGCGGCTACGTGTTCGGCAGCTGGATGCTCACCGGCGGTTCGCGCACCTACGGCGGCCATGCCGGCAACCCGACGGCCGGCGACGGCGACCAGGTGGAGCTGCTGCTGCGCTACAGCCACCTCGACCTCGACGACGGCGCCGTGGCCGGCGGCACCCAGTCCGACTGGACCCTGGGCATGAACTGGTACCTCGGCCGCAACCTCAAGCTCCAGGCCAACTACGTGCACGCGCGCAGCCGTCGCGGCGGAGAGACCGCCGACCCGGCGGTGCTCGGCCTGCGTGCCCAGTTCTACTTCTGATCCGCATGCGGCCGCGCGGCATGGGCCGCGCCGACGACACGACCGCAGCACACACAAGACGACTTCAGGACATAACGCGATGCGCTGGTTCAACGACCTCTCCATCACCCGCAAGCTGCTGGCAGGCATCTCGCTGGCGGCCCTGCTCACCCTGACCCTGGGTGTCACGGCGGTGAACCGCCTCACCCAGGCGAACGCGGACGCGAGCTACGTCGTGACGGTCAACGTCCCGCAGGTGCAGGCGATCGGCGACCTGCGCGGCTACCTGGGCGAGCTCCGCACCTACGAGCTGTCCCTGCTCGCCACGCAGAACTACGACGAGTACACCGGCCGCGTCGCCGCCATGGAGCAGGCCATCGCCGCGGCACGCAACGCCTACGCCGAGAACATCTCGGCGGGCACCGACCGCGACCGCTACGACGCCGCCAGGGCCGCGATCCAGGCCTATCTCGACGCCTCGTCGCGGCTCCTCCAGGCGGCCGGCGCGGGCGACTACGAGACCGCCGCACTGATCTCCGACGGCGAGTCGAGGCCGCTGCGCCGCACCGCCTTCGAGGCGCTCGACGCACTGGCGGCCCACGACCGCGAGCGGATGGACGCGCGCATCGCCGCCGCCGACGCCACCTTCCGCAGCAGCCGCGTCCTGCTCGGCGCGCTGACCGTGGCGGCCATCCTCATCGCCCTCGGCGCGGGCGCCTTCCTGGCCTACCGCATGGGCCGCGCGCTCCGCCAGGCGACGGCGGTATCCGCGGCGATCGCCGACGGCCGCTTCGACAGCCGGATCGACATCGAGTCCCGCGACGAGACCGGCCAGCTGCTGGCGAGCATGCAGCGCATGCAGAGCACGCTGCAGGAGTACAGCCGCGCCCAGCTCGAGATGGGCGCGCGCCACGACGCCGGCGAGATCAGCCATCGCATCGACGCGGCCGCCTTCCGCGGCGCCTACGGCGAGATGGCCGCCAACACCAACGCCCTGGTCGATTCGCACATCGTCGTGATGAACGAGATGGCCGGCCTCGCGCAGCGCTACGCCATCGGCGACCTCTCCGAGGACATGCGCGACCTGCCGGGCGAGAAGGCGGCGATCACCGAGGCCATGCGGGCGACCAAGCAGAACCTCGACGCGGTCAACCTGCAGATCAAGGCCCTGGCCGACGCCGCCGCGCGCGGCGACTTCAGCGAGCGCGGCGACGAGGCGAAGTACCAGTACGCCTTCCGCGAGATGGTGGCGGCGCTCAACCGCCTGATGCAGGAGGCGGACGCCGGCCTGAGCGACGTGGGCCGGATCATGGGCGCGCTGGCCGACGGCGACCTGACCCAGCGGGTGGAGCGCGAATACCAGGGCGCCTTCGGCAGGCTGGCCGCCGACGCCAACCGCACCGTCGCGCAGCTCACGGGCATCGTGCGCGGCATCAAGGACTCGGTGGAGACCATCAACACCGCCTCCGGGGAGATCGCCTCGGGCAACGCCGACCTCTCCAGCCGCACGGAACAGCAGGCGGCTTCGCTGGAGGAGACCGCCAGCTCCATGGAGGAACTCACCTCCACCGTCCGCCAGAACGCCGAGAACGCGCGCCAGGCCAACCAGCTCGCGGTCGGTGCCGGCGACGTGGCCGAGGCCGGCGGCCGGGTGGTGGACGAGGTGGTGACGACGATGGGCGCGATCAGCGAATCGTCGAAGCGGATCGCCGACATCATCGGCGTGATCGACGGGATCGCGTTCCAGACCAACATCCTCGCGCTGAACGCGGCGGTGGAAGCCGCGCGCGCGGGCGAGCAGGGCCGCGGCTTCGCGGTGGTGGCCTCGGAGGTGCGTTCTCTGGCCCAGCGCTCGGCGGATGCGGCCAAGGAGATCAAGACGCTGATCGAGGACTCGGCCGAGAAGGTGGAGCTGGGATCCAGCCTGGTGCACCGCGCCGGCACCACGATGGGCGAGATCGTCACCTCGGTGAAGCGGGTGACCGACATCATGGGCGAGATCACTGCCGCATCGGCGGAGCAGAGTTCCGGCATCGACCAGGTGAACCGGACGGTCATGCAGCTGGACGAGGTGACGCAGCAGAACGCGGCCCTGGTCGAGGAGGCGAGCGCCGCAGCCCGCAGCCTGGAGGAGCAGGCCGGCGGCCTGGCCCAGGCGGTGGCCGTGTTCCGGCTCGTGCAGGGCGCGACGGTCCAGCCGGCCGTGAAGACCCCGGCCCCGGCCGCGCCGGCGCCGAAGCCTGCGCCCAGGCCGGCCGCCAGGGCCCAGGCGGAAACGGCCCCGGCTCAGGCCCCGGCGGCGCGGCCTGCGCCCGCGCGTGCGCCGAAGCCGGCGCCACAGCCGGCCCTCGCCGAGGCCGACGGCGAGTGGCAGGAGTTCTGATCCCCGGGGCACGGGCGGGCGCGGCCGTCGCGCCCGCCTCCCGCGGCCCCGCCTGGCGGGGCCGCTAAACCCCGGCCGCTTCCTGCCGATAAGGGGGAAAGGCGAACCTCCCGCCAGTCCCCCCAGCATCCTGGAGCCAGCGTCATGAGTCAGACCAACGCAGCCGTCGCCGCGGCCGAGTCCGCCGAGTACCTCACCTTCGATCTCGGCAGCGAGCAGTACGGCGTGGACATCCTCAAGGTGCAGGAGATCCGCGGCTACGACGGCGTCACCCGCATTCCCGATGCGCCGGAGTTCATCAAGGGCGTCATCAACCTGCGCGGCACCATCGTCCCGGTGGTGGACCTGCGCATCAAGTTCAAGCTGGGCGAGGTCCGCTACGACGAGTTCACGGTGATGATCGTGCTCAACGTGCAGGGCCGCGTGGTCGGCATGGTGGTCGACGGCGTCTCCGACGTGACCGCGCTGACCGCCGAGCAGGTGCGCCCCGCCCCGGAGCTGGGCAGCGCCGTCGACACGCGCTACCTCAGCGGCATCGGCGTCGTCGGCGAGCGCATGCTGATCCTGATCGACATCGAGCGCCTGGTCGGCAGCACCGACATGTCGCTGTTCGAGGACGCCGCCTGACACGGGCGGCTGTACCCGGACCGTCCACGATGAGCGTCGGCCTCGACGAGCGCGAGCGTGCCCGCGAGTTCGCGTTCTCCGAGCGCGACTTCCGCCGTATCCGCGACCTGATCCACGCCCGCGCCGGCATCGCGCTGGCGCCGAGCAAGCGCGACATGGTCTACAGCCGCCTGTCGCGCCGGCTGCGCGCGACCGGCATCGCGAGCTTTTCCGACTACCTGGACGCGCTCGAACGCGACGAGGGCGCGGAGTGGGAGGCGTTCACCAACGCCCTCACCACCAACCTCACCTCGTTCTTCCGCGAGGCGCACCACTTCGACATCCTCGCGCGCCACCTGGAGGCCCGCCGCGGCCGCCGCCTGCGCATCTGGTCCTGCGCGGCCTCGACCGGCGAGGAGCCGTGGTCGCTGGCGATCACCGCCTGCGAGGCGATGGGCACCCTGGCGCCGCCGGTGGAGATCGTCGGCACCGACATCGACACCCAGGTGCTGCAGACCGCGGCGCGGGGCGTCTACCCGCTGGAGCGGATCAAGGGTCTCTCCGCGGAGCGGCAGCGGCGCTTCTTCCAGCGCGGCACCGGCGCCAACGAGGGCATGTGCCGGGTCAAGCCCGAGCTGCGCGCCCTGGTGCGCTTCGCGCCGCTCAACCTGCTGGCCGAGCGCTACGACGTGGGCGGCCCCTTCGACGCGATCTTCTGCCGCAACGTCATGATCTACTTCGACAAGCCGACCCAGCGCGCGGTCCTGCAGCGGCTGGCGCCGATGCTCGCGGAGGACGGCCTGTTCTTCGCCGGGCACTCCGAGAGCTTCTTCCACGCGGGCGACCTCCTCACCCTCACCGGCCACACCGTCTACCGCCGCGCCGCGCGCACTGCAGGCGCGGCATGAGCGCGCGGGTGGCCCCGTCGGGCGCGCAGCGCGACGCCGCGCGCACCTACTTCGACGTGGGCCTGCGCGTGCGCGCGACCAAGCTGTTGCCAGCCGACTACTACGTGGGCGAGCCGGGCGTCGCCCTCACCACCGTGCTCGGTTCCTGCGTGGCCGCCTGTCTGCGCGATCCGGTGATGCGCATCGGCGGCATGAACCACTTCATGCTGCCCGACGGCGACATCGGCGGCGGCGCCCCGGCGCGCTACGGCAGCCACGCGATGGAACTGCTGATCAACGCCCTGCTGGTGCGCGGCGCCCGCCGCGACCGCCTGGAGGCCAAGGTCTTCGGCGGCGGCAACGTGCTGCAGGGCTTCACCAGCACGCCGGTGGGCACGCGCAACGCGCAGTTCGTGCTCGCCTACCTGCAGACCGAGGGCATTCCCGTGCTCGCCAAGGACCTCGGCGGCATCCATCCGCGCAAGGTCGCCTTCTTCCCCGAGACCGGCCGTGCGCTGGTGCGCCAGCTCCCGCACGCGCACGAGGACGCGGTGCGCGCCGAGGAGCGGGCCTACCGCGACCGGCTCGTGTCCGCTCCGCCGGCGGGCTCGGTCGAACTGTTCTGAGCGGTGCCGTGGTCATGCCCATCAAGGTCCTCGTCGTCGACGATTCGGCGCTCATCCGCCAGCTGCTGACCGAGATCCTCTCCGCCGACGACGGCATCGAGGTGGTCGGCACCGCGTCCGACCCCTACATCGCCCGCAGCAAGATCAAGGCCCTGCGCCCCGACGTGCTCACGCTCGACGTCGAGATGCCGCGCATGGACGGCCTCAAGTTCCTCGAGAACCTGATGCGCCTGCATCCGCTGCCGGTGGTCATGGTGTCCTCGCTCACCGAGCGCGGCGCCGACGTCACGCTGGCCGCGCTCGCGCTGGGCGCGGTCGATTTCGTCACCAAGCCCAGGCTGGAGATCGCGCGCGGCATGCACGACTACGCCGAGCTGGTGCGCGAAAAGATCCGCGGCGCCGCGCGCGCGCGGCCCGCGCCGCCGCTGCCGCGTGAGGTCGCGCCGGTGCTGCCGCAGGGCTACCGCACCACCGACCGGCTGATCGCCCTGGGCGCCTCGGCCGGCGGCACCGAGGCGCTGCGCGTGGTCATGGAGGCCATGCCCGCCGACGCACCCGCGGTGGTCATGACCCAGCACATCCCTGCCGGCTTCAGCCGCCCCTTCGCCGAGCGCCTCAACCGCAGCTCCGCCATGACCGTCTGCGAGGCCGAGGACGGCCAGCCCATCACGCCGGGCTGCGGCTACGTCGCGCCGGGCGGCCGCCACCTCGAAGTGGTGCGCAGCGGCGCCCGCTGGCTGTGCCGGCTGACTGACGCCGAGCCGGTCTGCCGCCACCGCCCCAGCGTCGACGTGCTGTTCGGCTCGGTGCTGCGTGCCGCGGGCCGCAACGCCGTGGCCGGCCTGCTCACCGGCATGGGCGACGACGGCGCGCGCGGCCTGCTGGCGCTGCGGCGCGCCGGCGTGCGCACCCTGGTCCAGGACGAGGCGAGCTGCGTGGTCTGGGGCATGCCCGGCGCCGCGCATCGCCTGGGCGCCGCAGACGAGGTCGTCCCCCTGGGCCGGGTCGCCGAGCGCCTGCTGGCCTTCGCCGCGGAATGAGGCGGCGGCCCGGCGCGCGGGCCGACGTGCGCGATGCGCTCTAAAGATGCCGCGCCGGCCGCCGATACCGAGGTCGACACTGGATTGGTGACTTCCATGCAGACCTCGCTCCTCATCCGTCTGGCGGCCCCCGCCGCGCTGACCCTCCTGCTGGTGCTGGCCGAGGCGCTCGGCTGGGCCGCTCCCGTGCGCTGGGCGATCCTCACCACGCTGACCCTGGCCTGGGGCGCCGTCGCGTTCTGGACCGTGCGCAGCCGCACCCAGCCGACCGAGGACGAGGCCAGGCTGATGCGCGAGCAGGACGCCCTGCTCGGCGAGCTGCGCACCTTCGTGGCCAACGAGGTGGACGGTTCCCGCCACGAGATCGACCGCACCCGCACCCTGATCCGCGACGCCGTGGCCCAGCTCGGCCACGCCTTCGAGGCCATGAACCGCAAGTCGCGCGAGCAGGGCAGCGTCGTCGCGCGCATCGTCGACCGCGGCGAGGGCGGCGGCGTGGACATCGCGCGCTTCGCCAAGCAGGCCAGCCGGCAGATGGAGCAGCTCGTCGAGGCGCTCGAGGAGGTCAGCGGCCAGTCCGGCGCGACCGTCCACCACATCGACGCCATGGCCCAGCACCTCGACGGCATCTTCGCCCTGCTGGAGGACGTGAAGTCCATCGCCGACCAGACCAACCTGCTGGCCCTCAACGCCGCCATCGAGGCCGCCCGCGCCGGCGAGGCGGGTCGCGGCTTCGCGGTCGTCGCCGACGAGGTGCGCAACCTGTCCGAGCGCTCGACCGCCTTCAACGAGCAGATCCGCAAGCTGGCCCACAACTCCAAGGACGCCGTCGCCAAGGTGCGCGAGTCGGTCACCCAGATGGCCTCGCGCGACCTCGACCGCTCGCGCGAGGCGCGCGCCGAGTCCGCCTCCATGCTGAGCCAGGTCGCCGCGATGAACGACGCCCTCGGCAGCGGCATGCGCGAGATCTCCGAGTGCGGGCGCGCGGTGGACCAGTCGGTGGCCGAGGCGGTGCGCTCGCTGCAGTTCGAGGACATCGCCAACCAGGCCCTGGGCTCCGCCCTCGTCCACATCGAGCGCCTGGGCACGATCAACCGCGAGGCGAGCGAGCTGCAGGAACTCCTGCATCGCGCCGGCGGCAGCCTGAGCCCGGAGGTCGTGCAGGCCCTGCGCCAGATCGGCGCACGCCTGCGCGAGCAGCGCGGCGAATGGCAGCGGCCCCCGCACAAGCCGGTCTCCCAGCAGCACATGGGCGAGGGCACGGTGGAGCTGTTCTAGGAACGTTGTCCGGGGGGACAACGGGGGTGAGGCGCCGGGCGGTCATGCCGTCCGGCGCCTTTTTTTGTTGGTGAAGCGGGAATCGGGAAGAGGGGGCGGGTGGATGACGTACGCTCTACCGCTTCCCGCTTCCCGCTTCCCGCTTCCCGCTATGCCCACCACCGATCCCCGACTCGCTCCGCTTCTCGAGGAACGCGCCGCGGTCTCGCGCGCGCTGCACGACGACATCGGCCAGGCGCTGACCGCGGCGGTGCTGGAGCTGCAGTTCTCCGGCACCGGGCCGGTCGATGCGGAGACGCGGGATGCGGTGGTGGCGGAGCTGAAGGCGGCCATCGCACGGCTGCGCGACATCTCGCTGCGGCTGGCGAAGCCGCCCGGGGCCACGGGCGGCTGAGCGGCCTCGGCCCGAGGAGCGAGACATCAGGAGCGAGAAACGAGGGCCGCACGGCCAGCCTCCCTTCTCGATTCTCTACTCATCCCTGGCCCACCCGCCCCTCCCCGCGAACGCGGGGGGAGGCTCGGGGAGGGCGCTTTCGGCCGAGAAGCCAGACGCAGGGGCGAAGCACCGGAGAAACAGGGGCCTGACCCTCGTTTCTCACTCCTCCCACTGACTCCTCAAGCTTCTCAGGCCAGCGGCCGGCGGTAGACGGCGGCGTGGATGCAGGCCAGCACGCTCACCACGAACCAGCCGAAGGGCAGCAGCGACAGCGTGAGCAGCCAGGTGATGGCGCCGGCGATGCAGGCCAGCACGAACCAGGCGATGGCCCACAGCACGCGACCCTGCACCAGTTGTCCCAGGCCGGGAATGATGAGGCTGCAGATGGCGGCGATGACGTTGCCGGTGGAACCCTGTCCTGTGCTCATCGTGGCGGCATCCTCGGTTGCGGAACGAAGCCCAAGGGTGCCCGCGGGCCGGCCGTCTGCCAGTGAAGGTCGTCACCGTGCCGGACGGCGGTGCTGCACCGCACGAACACATTTCATTGGCGTCCGCCATGGTCCCCTGCGGCCGTGCCGCGTCCTTGCCGCGGCCCCCACTGGTGGACGAATGGACGATCGCCGACTCGCCCCGCTGGCTGTTGCCCGCGGGCACGCCGCTTCCTCTCATCCCGTCCGCGGCCGCGCCGTGCCGCGCTCCTCGCCGCTTCCGTCCGGAACGTCCCGCCCCCGCGGGGCGCCGCGCCGTCGCATGCCCCACACCCCGACTGTGGCGTCCTGATCCACCCCCGACACCCTCTCCGACCGTCGACGTCCGCCCCATGCATCTCTGCCTGCTCCCGCCCTCCGACTCCTCCGACGCCGATGGCCGTGCCCGTCGCTTCGCCGCGGCCGCGGCCGCCGGCTGCGACCACGTGGCGGTGGAGGGGCCGTTCGCCCGCGACGTGGCAGGACGCCTGCGCGATCCCGGTGCCGACGGGCACGCCGAGGCGCTGCGCGCGCTGGTCGAGGCCGCCGCGGGGCACGGCCTGCGCGTGCTGATCGACCTGCGCATCGACGAGGTCGCCGGCGACGCGGCCCTGGCGACCGGGCACCCGCACTGGTTCCGCCCGCGCGGCACGGCGCTGCCGGACCCGCGCAGCGGTCGCCGCGAGGCCGAGGTCGCGCAGGCCCGCTTCGACGACGGCGGCGACGCGCTCGCGCTCGCGACGTGGTGGGGCGACACGCTGGCCGCCTGGCTGGCGACCGGCATCGCCGGCCTGCGCGTGCTGCATCCCGCGCGCACGCCGGCCGCCGCCTGGGCGGAGCTGCTGCGGCGGGCGCGCGCGGCGGCCCCGGAGGCGGTGTTCTGCGCCTGGACGCCGGGCCTGACGCGGGAGGAGCTCGCCGGTCTCGCCGGCGCCGGCTTCGACGCGGTGTTCTCCTCGCTGGCGTGGTGGGACCTGCGCGCCGGCTGGTTCTACGACGAGGACGCAGCCCTGCGCGCGGTGGCGCCGCGGGTCGTCGCCCTGGTGGATGTCCCGGGCGAGGGCACGCCCGACGATCCGCGGGCGCGGCTCGCCCGGCGCCGCCTGCAGGCGCTCGCCGCGGCGCTCGGCGGGGACTGGGCGGTCGGCGCGGATGCCGTCGCGCCGCTCGCGGACGAGGACGCGGCGCGCCTGGCGCCGCCCGCACCGCCCGCCCTGGTCCGGCCGCTGCTGCCGGAGGGCGGCACCGTCGCCGCGCTGCGCCTGGAGAGTCCCGGCGCGCCGCACACCGTGGTCCTGGTCAACGCGGACGACGACCACGTCGTGCCGGTGCCGGCCTCGGCCCTGCTGCACGCGCTGGGCGACAGCAGCTGCCTGGTCGACCACGACGGCGAAAGCGTCGACGTCGAACACGCCACGATGCTCGAACCCGGCGAGGTCCGCGCCTACCGGCTCGGGCGCGGCAAGCCGGTGCTCGCGGCCCCGCGCGGGCGGGTGCCGGCCGAGCGGGTCGCCGCCGAGTCCCCGCGGGTCAGCATCGAGGCGGTCTCGCCGGCGGTGGACGACGGCCGCTTCCCGGTCAAGCGCACCGTGGGCGAGCGGGTCTGCGTGGAGGCCGACGCCTTCTGCGACGGCCACGACCGCATCGCGGTGGCCGTGCTGTGGCGCGCGGCGGATGCGCGCACCTGGAACAGCGCGCCGATGCGCCACATCGGCAACGACCGCTGGCGGGGCGAGTTCCCGCTCGAACGCATGGGCCGCTACGAGTTCAAGGTCGAGGCCTGGCGCGACGTCTTCGCCACGGTGCACGCCGACCTCGACAAGAAGCGCGCCGCCGGCACCCTGCTGCCGGTGGACGTGCAGGAGGCGACGGCCCTGGTCGAGGCCGCGCAGGCGCGCTGCCGGGGCGCGCTGGCGACGACGCTCAAGGGCATCCTCGCGCGCGTGCGCAAGGCGGCCGACGACCTCGCGCGGGTCGAGGTGCTGCTGGAGCCGGCCACCGCCCAGGCCATGGCCCGCGCCGACGACAAGCCCTTCCGCACCGAGTACCCGGCGGTGTTCCCGGTCGAGGCCGAGCGCCGCGCCGCGCTGTATTCGAGCTGGTACGAGCTGTTCCCGCGCTCGCAGTCGGGCGATCCCGCACGCCACGGCACCTTCGACGACGTGATCGCGCAGCTGCCGCGCATCCGCGCCATGCACTTCGACGTGCTCTACATGCCGCCGATCCATCCCATCGGGCTGAAGAACCGCAAGGGCAGGAACAACGCGGTGACCGCACAGCCCGGCGAGCCCGGCAGCCCCTACGCCATCGGGTCGGAGGAGGGCGGCCACACCGACATCCACCCCGAGCTGGGCGGCATCGAGGCCTTCCGCCGCCTGCGCGACGCGGCCGCGGCGCAGGGCCTGGAACTCGCGCTCGACTTCGCCATCCAGTGCGCGCCGGATCACCCCTGGCTCCGGGAGCACGCGGACTGGTTCACCTGGCGCGCGGACGGCTCCATCCCCTACGCCGAGAATCCGCCCAAGAAGTACCAGGACATCGTCAACGTCGACTTCTACGCGTCGGGCGCGGTGCCGGCGCTGTGGAACGAACTGCGCGACGTGGTCCTGTTCTGGGTGAACGAGGGCGTCAGGCTGTTCCGCGTCGACAACCCGCACACCAAGCCCTTCCCGTTCTGGGAATGGATGATCGCCGAGGTGCGCGGCCGGCACCCCGACGTGGTGTTCCTGTCCGAGGCCTTCACCCGGCCGAAGATGATGTACCGCCTCGCCAAGGTGGGCTTCTCGCAGTCCTACACCTACTTCACCTGGCGCAACCACAAGGCGGAGATCGCGGCCTACCTGGAGGAGCTCAACCAGGGCGTGCCGCGCGAGTGCTTCCGGCCGCACTTCTTCGTCAACACGCCGGACATCAACCCGCACTACCTCCAGACCTCCGGGCGGCCGGGCCACCTCGTGCGCGCCGCGCTGGCGACCACCCTCTCCGGGCTGTGGGGCATGTACCAGGGCTTCGAGCTCTGCGAGGCCACGCCGCTGGCGCCGGGCAAGGAGGAGTACCTCGATTCGGAGAAGTACGAGATCCGCGCCTGGCCCGCGCGCCGGCCGGGCGACATCGTCGACGAGATCGCCCGCCTCAACCTGCTGCGCCGGCTCAACCCCGAGCTGCAGACCCACCTGGGCACGCGCTTCTACGTCGCGCACAACGACCAGGTCCTCTACTACGGCAGGTTCATCGACGCCGCGCACCTGTCGCGCGCGCGCAGCATGGTGCTGGTCGCGGTCAACCTCGACCCGCACCACGCGCACTCGGCCGCGATCGAGGTGCCGCTGTGGGAGTTCGGCCTGCCCGACCACGCCGGCGTGGAGGTCGACGACCTGTGGACCGGCCGCCGCTTCCGCTGGGACGGCAAGGTCCAGCACGTCCACCTCGACCCCTCGCGCCCCTTCTCGATCTGGCGCATCCGCGCAGGAGCCGAACGATGATCCCGGCCACGACGACCGCCCCCGAGGCCGCCGCCCCGCCGCTGGTGGAGGATGCGCTCTGGTACAAGGACGCGATCATCTACCAGGCCCACGTCAAGTCGTTCTTCGACTCCAACGACGACGGCATCGGCGACTTCCCCGGCCTGATCGCGCGGCTCGACTACATCGCCGACCTGGGCGTCAACGCGATCTGGCTGCTGCCGTTCTACCCGAGCCCGCGCCGCGACGACGGCTACGACATCGCCGAGTACATGGCGGTGCACCCGGACTACGGCACCATCGACGACTTCCGCCGCTTCGTCGACGAGGCGCACGCGCGCGGCATCCGCGTCATCACCGAGCTGGTCGTCAACCACACCTCGGACCAGCATCCCTGGTTCCAGCGCGCCCGCACCGCGCCGAAGGGCTCGCCGGAGCGCGACTTCTACGTGTGGTCCGACGACGACACCGCCTACGCCGGCACGCGCATCATCTTCTGCGACACCGAGAAGTCGAACTGGACCTGGGACCCGGTCGCCGAGCAGTACTTCTGGCACCGCTTCTACTCGCACCAGCCCGACCTGAACTTCGACAACCCCGCCGTGCTGGAGGCGGTCCTGGAGGTCATGCGCTTCTGGCTGGACATGGGCGTGGACGGCCTGCGCCTGGATGCGGTGCCCTACCTGATCGAGCGCGAGGGCACCTCCAACGAGAACCTGCCCGAGACCCACGCGATCCTGCGCCGCATCCGCGCCACGCTCGACGCCGAGTACCCGGACCGCATGCTCCTGGCCGAGGCCAACATGTGGCCGGAGGACACCCAGCAGTACTTCGGCGAGAACGGCGACGAATGCCACATGGCGTTCCACTTCCCGCTGATGCCGCGCATGTACATGGCGATCGCACGCGAGGACCGCTTCCCGATCACCGACATCATGCGGCAGACGCCGGCGATCCCCGACACCTGCCAGTGGGCGATCTTCCTGCGCAACCACGACGAGCTGACGCTCGAGATGGTGACCGACTCCGAGCGCGACTATCTCTGGCAGACCTATGCCGCCGACCGCCGCGCGCGCATCAACCTCGGCATCCGCCGGCGCCTGGCGCCGCTGCTCGAACGCGACCGCCGCCGCATCGAGCTGATGACCTCGCTGCTGCTGACCATGCCCGGCACCCCGGTGCTGTACTACGGCGACGAGATCGGCATGGGCGACAACATCCATCTCGGCGACCGCGACGGCGTGCGCACGCCCATGCAGTGGTCGATCGACCGCAACGGCGGCTTCTCGCGCGCCGATCCCGCGGCCCTGGTGCTGCCGCCGATCATGGACCCGCTGTACGGCTTCCAGGCGGTCAACGTCGAGTCGCAGCAGCGCGACCAGCACTCCCTGCTCAACTGGAACAAGCGCATCCTCGCGGTCCGCAAGCGCTACAAGGCCTTCGGCCGCGGCGAGCTCCGCTTCCTGTACCCCGGCAACCGGCGCATGCTCGCCTACCTCCGCGAGCACGAGGACGAGGTGGTGCTGTGCGTGGCCAACCTCTCGCACACGCTGCAGGCGGTGGAGCTGGACCTCTCCGCGTTCGAGGACCGGGTGCCGGTGGACATCATCGGCGGCAACAGCTTCCCCCCGATCGGGCGCCTGCCCTACCTGCTGACCATCCCGCCGTTCGGGTTCTACGCCTTCCAGCTCGTGAGCGAGGGCGCCATGCCCGACTGGCATCTTCCGCCGCCGGCGCCCCTGCCGGAGTACCAGACCCTCGTGCTGCGCGGCGCGCGGCCCGACATGGATGCGCTCGAGGTGCACCGCGGCGTGCTGGAGCGCGACATCCTGCCGGCCTGGCTGGCCGCGCGGCGCTGGTTCGGCGCCAAGGACCGCGACCTGCGCGGCGTGCGCGTGGCCCGCGCCACCGCCCTCTCCGCGGGTGGCCCGCCGGTGCTCTACGAGGTCGAGGCCTCGCTCGGCGACGGCGGCCGCGAGCACTACCTGCTGCCGGTCGGCATCGCCTGGGAGCGCGACCATCCCAGCCTGCTCGCCGAGCAGCTGGCGCTGGCGCGCGTGCGTCACGGCCGCGAGGTCGGCTACCTCACCGACGCCTTCGTGCTGGAACCGCTGGCGCGCGGCGTGCTGGCGGCGATGGCCGAGTCGCGCGTGCTGCGCCTGGGCGAGACCGGCGATGCGCGGCCGGTGGGCGAGCCGGGCGCCGGCGAGCTGGGCGCGGGCGTGTCCGGGCCCGGCGAGATCCGTTTCCTGCCGACCCCGGCGTTCGCCGCCACCGCCTTCCCGGAGGCGCCCGAGATCCGCTGGCTGTCGGCCGAGCAGAGCAACAGCTCGCTGATCATCGGCGACGCGGCGGTGTTCAAGCTGCTGCGCCGGATCGTCCCGGGCATCAACCCGGAGGTCGAGATCGGCCGCCGCCTCACCGCGCTCGGCTATCCCAACGCGGCGCCGCTGCTGGGCGAGGTGGTGCGCGTCGGCGGCGACGGCGAACGCACCACGCTGGCCCTGCTGCAGGGCTTCGTGCGCAACCAGGGCGACGCCTGGCGCTGGACCCTGGACCACCTGTCGCGCTCGCTGGACGAATACCAGGCCGCGCAGACCCCGGAGCAGCTCGAGGAGGTCGCCAGCGGCTACGACACCTTCGCCGCCGTGCTGGGACGCCGCCTCGGCGAACTGCACGAGGCCCTCGCCACGCCGGTGGACGATGCCGACTTCGCGCCGCAGACCATGGGCGCGCAGGAGGCGGCGCGCGCGGTGGCGCGCGTGCGCGAGCAGGTGGAGTCGGCCTGGCTGACGCTGAGCGCGCGCCGCAGGAGCGGCGCCGACGAGGCCGAGGCGGCCTGCATCGACGCCGCCTTCGCCGTGCGCCCGCGTCTGGAGGCCCTGCTGGACCGCGCCGCGCCGGCGCTGGAGGGCAGCCTCGCGACCCGCATCCACGGCGACTTCCATCTCGGGCAGGTGCTGGTCGCCTTCGACGACGTGGTGATCATCGACTTCGAGGGCGAGCCCGCGCGCTCGCTGGAGGAGCGTCGCGCCAAAGCCAGCCCGCTGCGCGACGTGGCGGGCCTGCTGCGTTCGCTGGACTACGCCGGCGAGGTCGCCGCGCGGGGCGAGGAGGGCACCGTGCCGCGCACCGGGACCGGCGCCGACGCGCGCGCCGAGACCTTCATCGCCGAGTTCCGCGGCCGCGCCATGCGCGCCTTCGTGGACGCCTACCGCGCCGTGCTGACCGCGAGCGCGCACCCATGGATCGAGGCGCGGGCCTTCGTCACCGCGACCGAGCTCTTCCTGGTCGAGAAGGTCTGCTACGAGATCCGCTACGAGGCGGCCAACCGGCCGGGCTGGATCGGCGTGCCGATCCGCGGCCTGCTGCGCCTCGCCGAGGCCCTGCCCGACCCGGAGGCCGGTGCATGAGCCCGCCGGTGATCCCGCTTTCCGATGCGACCCGGCGCGCCTTCGCCGAGGCGCGCCACGGCGATCCCTTCGCCGTGCTCGGCGCCCATGCGGGCGAGGGCGGGCGGGTCCTGCGCGTCTTCCTCCCCGGGGCGCAGGCGGTGTCCGCCCGGCTGGACGACGGCGAAGCGGTGGCGCTCTCGCCCGAGGGCGGCGAGGGCTTCTTCGTGGCGACGCTGCCGCAGGACGGCGGCTACCGCCTGCGCATCGAATGGCCGGGCGGCGTGCAGGAGACCGCCGATCCCTACGCCTTCGGTCCCCAGCTGGGGGACCTCGACCTGCACCTGATCCGCGAAGGGCGGCACCTCAACCTGGCCGATGCGCTCGGCGCGGTGGTCGCCGAGGTCGATGGCGTGCGCGGCACCCGGTTCGCGGTCTGGGCGCCGAACGCGCAGCGGGTCGCGGTGGTCGGCGACTTCAACGCCTGGGACGCGCGCCGCCACCCCATGCGCCTGCGCCACGAGGCCGGCGTGTGGGAGCTGTTCCTGCCCGACGTCGGCCCCGGCGCGCGCTACAAGTTCGCCCTGCGCGGCCCGCACGGCGAGGAACTGCCGCTCAAGGCCGACCCGGTCGCCCGCCAGGCCGAGCTGCCGCCCGGGACTGCCTCCATCGTCGCCGACCCGGCGCCCTTCGCCTGGAGCGACGCGCACTGGATGCAGACCCGCGCGCGCCGCCACCGGCCGGACGCGCCGCTGTCGGTGTACGAGGTGCACGCCGGTTCCTGGATGCACGACGCGCAGGGGCGACCGCTCGACTGGGACGCGCTGGCCGACCGCCTCATCCCCTACGTGGCGGACATGGGCTTCACCCACATCGAGCTGCTGCCGGTCAGCGAGCATCCCTTCAGCGGCTCGTGGGGCTACCAGCCGCTGGGCCTGTTCGCGCCGACCTCGCGCTTCGGCGAGCCGGCCGGCTTCGCGCGCTTCGTGGACCGCTGCCACCGCGAGGAGATCGGCGTCATCGTCGACTGGGTGCCGGCGCACTTCCCGACCGACGCGCACGGCCTCGCGCGCTTCGACGGCACCGCGCTCTACGAGCACGCCGATCCGCGGGAGGGCTTCCACCGCGACTGGAACACGCTCATCTACAACCACGGCCGCAACGAGGTCTCGGGCTTCCTGATCGGCAGCGCGCTGGAGTTCCTCCGGCGCTACCACGTGGACGGCCTGCGCGTGGACGCGGTGGCCTCCATGCTCTACCGCGACTACAGCCGCGAGGCCGGCGAGTGGATTCCCAACGTCCACGGCGGGCGCGAGAACTACGAGACCATCGCCTTCCTGCGCCGGCTCAACACCGTGGTGCACGCCGAGGCGCCCGGCGCCGTCACCATCGCCGAGGAATCCACGGCCTGGCCGGGCGTCACCGCCGACGTGGCCCACGGCGGGCTGGGCTTCGACTACAAGTGGAACATGGGCTGGATGCACGACAGCCTGCAGTACATCCACGAGGACCCGGTCCACCGCCGCTACCACCACGACAAGCTGCGCTTCGGGCTGGTCTACGCCTTCTCCGAGCGCTTCATGCTGCCGATCTCGCACGACGAGGTGGTGCACGGCAAGGGCTCGCTGCTGGGCAGGATGCCGGGCGACGACTGGCAGCGGCGCGCCAACCTGCGCGCCTACCTGACCTTCATGTGGACCCATCCGGGCAAGAAGCTGCTGTTCATGGGCTGCGAGTTCGGCCAGCCGACCGAGTGGAACCACGACGCCGCCCTGCCGTGGTGGCTGCTGGACGACCCGGGCCACCGCGGCATCCAGCGCCTGGTGCGCGACCTCAACCGCATCCATGCCGCGCACCCCGCGCTGCACGTGCACGACGCCGACGGCGCGGGCTTCGCCTGGGTGGTCGGCGAGGACGCGGCGCAGAGCGTCTACGCCTACCTCCGCCGCGGCGGGCCGGAGCACCCGCCGGTGCTGGCGGTGCTGAACTTCACCCCGGTGGTGCGCCATGGCTACCGCATCGGCGTGCCCCACGACGGCGCCTGGCAGGTGCTCCTCGATTCCGACCGCGCCGTCTACGGCGGCGCCGGGGCCGCCGATGCCGCCGGCGTGCACGCCGAGCGCGTGCCCGCGCACGGCCAGCCGGCCTCCCTCGTGCTCGACCTGCCGCCGCTGGCCGGGCTGCTGCTGATACCAGGGCCCGGATAGGAGAGGCCCGCCCCCCGGCGGGCGCGCCCGTCCGGCGCGTCCCGTCCCTTCCCGACGCACGGAGGCTCCCCATGCCAACCCGCCCCGATCGACTTCTCCCCGGCAGTCCCTATCCCCTCGGTGCCACCACCGACGGCGTCGGCACCAACTTCGCGGTGTTCTCCGCGCACGCGACCCGCATCGAGCTGTGCCTGTTCGATCCGTCCGGGCGCCGCGAGGTGGCGCGCTACGACCTGCCCGAGTGCACCGACCAGGTCTGGCACGGCTACCTGCCGCACGTGCGCGCCGGCCAGCTCTACGGCTTCCGCGCGCACGGGCCGTACCGGCCGGAGGAGGGGCACCGCTTCAACCACAACAAGCTGCTGCTCGATCCCTACGCGCGGCTGCTCCACGGCCAGGTGCGCTGGAGCGATTCGCTCTACGGCTACCGCATCAACGCGCCCAAGGCCGACCTCAGCTTCGACCGCCGCGACAGCGCCGCGGCCATGCCCAAGTCGGTGGTGGTGGACGACAGCTTCCACTGGCGCCGCGAGCGTCGGCCGGAGGTGCCGTGGCCCAGGACGGTCATCTACGAGGCCCACGTCAAGGGCCTCACCCAGCGCCTGGAGCACATCCTCCCGCCCGAACGCGGCACCTTCAGCGCACTGTCCGACCCGCGCCTGATCGACCACCTGGTCAAGCTCGGCGTGACCGCGCTGGAGCTGCTGCCGATCCACGCCTTCGTCCAGGACCGCTACCTGGTGGAGAAGAAGCTCGCCAACTACTGGGGCTACAACACCCTGGCCTTCTTCGCGCCGGAGCCGCGGTACCTCGGCGAGGGCGGGCTCAACAGCATCCGCGCCGCGGTGCAGAGCCTGCACGCGGCGGGGATCGAGGTGATCCTCGACGTGGTCTACAACCACACCGCCGAGGGCAGCGAGCTCGGGCCCACGTTCTCCTTCCGCGGGCTGGACAACGCCAGCTACTACCGCCTGCTGCCGGACAACCCGCGCCACCACATCAACGACACCGGCACCGGCAACACGGTCAACACCTCCCACCCGCGGGTCATCCAGCTGATCATGGATTCGCTGCGCTACTGGGTGGAGGCCTTCCACGTCGACGGCTTCCGCTTCGACCTCGGCGTCACCCTCGGCCGCGAACCGCACGGCTTCGATCCCAACAACGGCCTGTTCAAGGCCATGCGCCAGGACCCGGTGCTGGCCAACGTCAAGCTGATCTCCGAGCCCTGGGACGTGGGCCCCGGCGGCTACCAGATCGGCAACCATCCGCCCGGCTTCGCCGAGTGGAACGGCCGCTTCCGCGACCACGTGCGCCGGTTCTGGAAGGGCGACGGCGGCATGCGCCCGGCGCTCGCCGCGGCGCTCGGCGGCACCGCCGAGCTGTTCGACAAGGAATGCCGCCGGCCCTGGGCGTCGGTCAACTTCGTCACCGCGCACGACGGCTATACCCTCGCCGACTGGACCGCCTACGAGCAGAAGCACAACGAGGCCAACGGCGAGGACAACCAGGACGGCGCCAACGACAACGAGAGCCGCAACTGGGGCGTCGAGGGCCCGACCGAGGACGAGGCCATCCTCGCGCAGCGCGCGCGGGTCGCCCGCGCGGCGCTGGCGACCCTGGCCTTCTCGCACGGCACGCCGATGCTGCTCGGCGGGGACGAGTTCGGCCGCACCCAGCAGGGCAACAACAACGCCTACTGCCAGGACAACGAGCTGTCGTGGTTCGACTGGGGCCAGGCCGCGAGCGACCCCGGGCGCGCGATGACCGGCTACGTCGCGCGCCTGCTGCGGCTGCGGGCGGAGCTGGGGACGATCTCGGCGGCCTGCTTCATGCACGGCGTTGACGAACCGCTGCCGGGCGTGGCTGATACCGCGTGGTTCGACGAGACCGGCGCGCCCATGGGCGAGGACGACTGGAACTACACCGAAGGCCGCCTGCTGGCCCTGCGCCGCGCGGCGCGCCGCGACGACGGCCGCATCGAGATCACCCTGCTCCTGGTCAACGGCAGCCACGAACCGCGCCGCTTCGAGCTGCCGCCGCCGACCTTCTCCTGGACCTGCCGCCTCGACAGCGCCGCGCCCGAGGCGCCCGAGCACCACCTGGACGACGCCGGCCTCGACGTGCAGGCGCACTCGGTCGTGCTGTTGTCCACCTACGCCGAAGACCACCGCACATGACGATGCACCGCATGCCCTACGGCGCCGAGCCCCAGGGCGACGGCACCACCCGCTTCGCCCTGTGGGCGCCCGACCGCGAGACGGTGACGCTGGAGCTGGACCGCGACGGCCGTACCGACCGGCTGCCCATGCAGGCGGAGGCCGACGGCTGGCACCGGCTGACGACCGCGGCGCCGCCCGGGACCCGCTACCGCTACCGCATCGACCCGGAGCTGGCGGTGCCCGACCCGGCCTCGCGCCTGCAGGAGGGCGACGTGCACGGCTGGAGCGTGGTCGTGGACGCCTCGGGCTTCGCCTGGAAGAACACCCGCTGGCGCGGCCGCCCGTGGCACGAGACGGTGCTCTACGAGTTGCACGTCGGGGTCATGGGCGGCTTCGAGGCGGTCACGCGGGAACTCCCCCGGCTGGCCGAGCTGGGCGTCACCGCCGTGCAGCTCATGCCGGTCAACGAGTTCCCCGGCAGCCGCAACTGGGGCTACGACGGCGTGCTGCCCTACGCGCCGGATTCCGTCTACGGCACGCCGGACGCGCTGCGCACCCTGGTCGACACCGCGCACGGCCTCGGGCTGATGGTGTTCCTCGACGTGGTCTACAACCACTTCGGACCGGACGGGAACTACCTCAACGCCTACGCCTCGGACTTCTTCCGCGGCGACGTCCCCACGCCCTGGGGCGAGGCGGTGAACGTCGCCAATCCGGTGGTGGGCGACTTCTTCGTCCACAACGCGCTGTACTGGATCCACGAGTTCCGCCTCGACGGCCTGCGCTTCGACGCCGTGCATGCGCTGTCCGACCCGGCGTGGCTGCGTTCGCTCGCGCGCCGCGTGCACGCCTCGCTGGACGCCCGCCACGTGCACCTGGTGCTGGAGAACGAGCACAACCAGGCGTCCCTGCTCGGGCCCTGGGCCGACGGCGAGCCGCCGCGCTTCGACGCGCAGTGGAACGACGACTTCCACAACGCCCTGCACGTCATGCTGACCGGCGAGACCGAGGGCTACTACGGCAACTATGCCGACGACCCCGCAGGCCACCTGGCGCGCGTGCTGGGCGAGGGCTTCGCCTACCAGGGCGAGACCACCATCCACGACACCCCGCGCGGCGAGCCGTCGGCGCAGCTGCCGCCGACGGCCTTCGTCAGCTTCCTGCAGAACCACGACCAGGTCGGCAACCGCGCCTTCGGCGACCGCCTCGCGACCCTGATCGACGACGCGGTCTACGACGACGCCATGGCCCTGCTGCTGCTGTGCCCGCAGATCCCGATGCTGTTCATGGGCGAGGAGTGGCGCAGCCGCACGCCCTTCCTGTTCTTCGTGGACCACGATGCCGACGGCCTCGCCGATGCGGTGCGCGAGGGGCGGCGGGCCGAGTTCAGGCATTTCGCCGCCTTCCAGGACGAGGCGGCGCGGGCGCGCATCCCGGATCCGAACGACGAGGCGACCTTCCTCGCCTCGCGCCCCGATCCCGCCGAGGCGGCGCAGGACCGCCACGCGGCGGCGCTCGAGCTGGTGCGCTCCCTGCTCGCCCTGCGCCGCATCGAGATCGTGCCGCGCCTGCACGGCGCGCGCGCGCTGGGCGCGCGGGTGCTGGGCCCGAAGGCCTTCGTCGCCCGCTGGCAGATGGGCGACGGCCAGGTGCTGGCGATCTACGGCAACCTCGACGCCGCCCCGGTGCCGGCGCAGGTCACCCACGCCACCCGCGGGCGCTGGATCTGGGGCCGCGCCTCCGCCATCTCGGCGCTGGAGACCGCCGATCCGCACCAGGGCGTGCTCAACGGCCACACGCTGCTGGCGCACCTGGAGCGGGTGCCATGAGCGACGCGGCCCTGCATGCACTGGCGCGCGCCGCGGGGCTGAGCATCGACTGGCGCGACGCCTTCGACAGCCCGCGCACGGTTGCGCCGGACACCCTGCGCCGCGTGCTCGGCACGCTCGGCCTGCCGGCCGGCAGCGACGCCGAGATCGCGGAGAGCCAGGCCCGCCTGCGCGAGGAGCAGGCCGAGACCCGCTTGCCCGCGCTCGTCGTCGCCGACGCCGGCGGGCGCTGGACGGCGCCGCCCGGCAGCCGCCGCTGGCGCGTCACCGCGGAGGACGGCAGCGCGCTCGGCGAGGGCAGGGTGGGCGAGGACGGGCGGATCCCGGTGCCCGGGCAGGTCGGCTACCACCGGCTGGCGCTGGACGAGGCCGAGACCACGCTCGCGGTGGCGCCGGCACGCGCCTACGGCATCGACGAGGCCGCCGGTGCCGGCGCCCGCCTCGCCGGCATCGCGGCCCAGCTGTACTCGCTGCGGCGCGAGGGCGACGGCGGGGTCGGCGACTTCACCGCGCTCGCGCAGCTGGTGCGCGCCGCGGCCCGGCACGGCATCGACGCCGCCGCCATCAGTCCGGTGCACGCCATGTTCGCGGCGGCGCCGGAGCGCTTCAGTCCCTACTCGCCGTCGAGCCGCCTGTTCTACAACTGGCTGCACGTCGATCCGGCGGAGGTGTTCGGCGCGGACGCGCTGGCGGGGCTGGACCTCGACGCGGCCGAGCGCGAGGCCCTCGCCGCGCGCGAGCACGTGGACTGGCCGCGGGTCGCGCGGCACCGGCGCGCGCTCCTCGCGGCGCTGTTCGAGCGCATCGACCGCTTCCCCTCGGCGCGCGACGCCTTCGTGCGCTGGCGCGCCCAGGCCGGCGAGCCGCTGGCGCGGCACGCGCGCTTCGAGGCCCTGCAGGCGCACTTCGCGGCGCGCGACGGCGAGGTGCGCGGCTGGCAGGGCTGGGACGCGGACTTCCGCAGCCCGGAGTCCGCCGCCGTGGCCGGTTTCGCCGATGCGCACGCGCACGAGGTCGCCTTCCACGCCTGGCTGCAGTACCTCGCCCACAGGGGCCTCGAGGCTGGCCAGCGCGCCGCGCGCGACGCCGGCATGCGCCTCGGCCTGATCGCCGACCTCGCGGTCGGCAGCGATCCCGGCGGCAGCCAGGCCTGGAGCCACGGCGACGAGATGCTGCAGGGCGTCTCGGTCGGCGCCCCGCCCGACATGCTCAACGCCCAGGGCCAGGACTGGGGCCTGACCACCTTCTCCCCGCGCGGCCTGCGCGCCAGCGGCTTCGCCGGCTTCCGCGCCATGCTGCGCGCGGCCTTCGCCCATGCCGGCGGCGCCCGCATCGACCACATCCTCGGCCTCAAGCGCCTGTGGCTGATCCCGCACGGCGCCGGCGCGACCGAGGGCGCCTACCTCGACTACCCCTTCGACGACCTGTGCCGGCTGATCGCGCTCGAATCGCACCTGCACCGTGCCGTGGTCATCGGCGAGGACCTCGGCACGATCCCCGAGGGCTTCGGCGACCAGCTCGCCGAGCGCGGCATCCTCGGCATCCGCGTGCTGTGGTTCGAGCGCGAGCGCGACGGCGGCTTCCGCGCCCCCGCGCGCTGGTCGCGGCGCGCCATGGCGACCACCACCACCCACGACCTGCCCAGCGCCTCCGGCTGGTGGCGCGGCCGCGACATCGAGCACCGCCAGGCGCTCGGCCTGTGCGACGACGCCGGGGCCGAGCTGCGCGAGCGCGAGCGCGACGCGCGCCGCCTGTGGGAGGCCATGCTCGCCGCCGGCACCGCCGAGGGCCCCCCGCCGCCGGAGTGGGACGGCCATCCCGTCGCGCGCGCCGCCGCCGCGACCATCGGCGCCACGCCCGCGCCGCTGGCCGTCCTCCCGCTGGAGGACGTGCTCGGCCTGACCGAGCAGCCGAACCTGCCCGGCCCCACCGACGAAGGGCACCCGAACTGGCGCCGACGGCTCCCGGTGCACGTGGACACGCTGTTCGAGGTGCCCATCGCGCACGACACCCTCGACGCGCTCACCGCCCGCCGCCGCGACTGACCCGGAGCCGCACCGCCGCTCATCCCGCCCCGCTTCCGCGTCGCCGAGGACCCCGACCATGCCCGCCCCCCGCGCCACCGTCCGCCTACAGTTCCATGCCGGGTTCACGCTCGACGACGCCTGCGCACGCCTCGACTACTTCGCCGCCCTCGGCGTCAGCCACGTCTACGCCTCGCCGCTGCTGACCTCGCGTCCCGGCTCGACCCACGGCTACGACGTGGTGGACTGCCACGCCATCGACCCCGAACTGGGCGGCGAGGACGCGCTGCGGCGCCTGGTCGCCGGGCTGCGCGCGCGCGGCATGGGGCTGATCGTCGACATCGTGCCCAACCACATGGGCGTCGGCACCGACAACGCCTGGTGGATGGACGTGCTGCAGTGGGGGCGCGAGAGCGCCTACGCCGGCTACTTCGACATCGACTGGCGCGCCCCCGACCCGCTGGTACGCGGCAAGCTGCTGCTGCCGATCCTCGGCGCGCCCTATGCCGAGGTCCTCGCCGAGGGCCAGTTGCGGCTGGTGCTGGACGCCGACGCCGGCGCGCTCGGCCTGCAGGTCTACGACAACGTGCTGCCGCTGTCGCCGGCCAGCTACGGGCGGGTGCTCGGCGAGGCCGGCGGGCCGCCCGCCGCCGAGGGCTTCCGTCGCTTCGCCGGCCGGCGCATCGAGGCCGCGGCCTTCGCCGCCGCGCAGCGCGAGCTGGCCGCGGCCCTGGCCGATGCCGACGTCCGCGCCGGGGTGGAGCGCGCGCTGGCCGCGCACGACCCGCAGACGCCCGAGGGGCGCGCGCGCCTGGATGCGCTGATCGAGCGCCAGCACTACCGCCTCGTGCACTGGAAGCTCGCCAGCGACCTGGTGAACTACCGGCGCTTCTTCGACATCAACGAACTGGGCGGCCTGCGCATCGAGCGCAACCGCGTGTTCGAGGACACCCACGCGACGATCTTCCGGCTCTATGCCGAAGGGCTGATCGACGGGGTGCGCTGCGACCACGTGGACGGCCTCGCCGATCCGCGCGGCTACTGCCGCAAGTTGCGCCGGCGCTTCGCCTCGCTCGACCGCCAGCGCCCGGCCGGCGCCCCGCGCGGACGCGCCTACGTGGTGGTCGAGAAGATCCTGGGCGAGGGCGAGCACCTGCGCGCGGACTGGGACACCGACGGCACCACCGGCTACGAGTTCATGGACCAGGTCGCGGCCCTGCTGCACGACCCCGGCGGCGAGCCGGCGCTCGATGCGCTGTGGCGCAGCGTCAGCGAGGACGGCGACTTCGCGACGCAGGCGCGCGCCGCGCGCCGGCAGATCCTGGTCGACAGCTTCGAGGCCGAGCTGGACCGCACCGCGCGCGGGCTGTTCGCGGCCGCGCGCGCCGCGCCGGACACGCGCGACGTCAGCCTCGCCGCGCTGCGCCGGGTGCTGGTCGAGCTGCTGGTGCACTTCCCGGTCTACCGCACCTATGCCGGCGTGCTCGGCCGCGACGCCGAGGACGAGGCGGTGTTCGCGCGCGCGGTCGCCGGCGCGCGGCGGCGCGTACGGGTCGAGGACCGGCCCCTGCTCGAGCGCGTCTCGGCCTGGCTCGGCGGCGAGCCGCTGCGTGCGCTGCCGCCGGGGCCGGTGCGCCAGGCGCGCGAGCGCGCGCTGCGGATGTTCCAGCAGGCGACCTCCCCGGTCGCCGCCAAGGCCGTCGAGGACACCGCCGGCTACCGCTACGGCCGCCTGCTCTCGCGCAACGAGGTGGGGGCGGAGCCGCAGCACGTCGCGCTGTCGCCGGACGCCTTCCATGCCGCCTGCGCCGCGCGGCGCGAGACCTTCCCCGACAACCTCCTCGCCACCGCCACCCACGACCACAAGCGCGGCGAGGACCTGCGCATCCGCATCGCGGCGCTGAGCGAGATCGCCGACGACTGGGCCGCCACCGCGCGGACGTGGCGCGCCCGCAACGACATGCTGCGCATCGACGCCGACGGCCGCCTCGCGCCGGCGCCGCAGGACGAGCTCATGCTCTACCAGATGCTGGTCGGCGCGTGGCCGCTGGACCTCGGGCCGGACGACCGCGCGGGCGTTGAGGCCTTCGTGGAGCGCATCGCAGGCTGGCAGCGCAAGGCCCTGCGCGAGGCCAAGCGGCGCTCGCGCTGGACCGACCCCAACGAACCCTACGAGGATGCCTGCGAGGCCTTCCTGCGGCGCCTGCTGCTGGGCGACGCGCCGGGCTTCGTCGCCGCCCTGCACGCGCTGGTCGAGCGCATCGCGCCGGCCGCCGCCCTCGCCTCGCTCGCCCAGGCGACCCTGCGCCTGACCACGCCCGGCGTGCCCGACCTCTATCAGGGCACCGAGTTCTGGGACTTCTCCCTGGTCGATCCGGACAACCGGCGCCCGGTGGACTTCGAGGCGCGCGAACGCGGCCTTGCCGACGGGGCCGACGACGCCGAGCGCCTCGCGCAGTGGCGCGACGGCCGCATCAAGCAGCGCCTCGTCGCGCGCCTGCTCGACCTGCGCCGTCGCGCGCCGGGCCTGTTCGCGCGCGGCGACTACCGGCCGCTGGAGGTGACGGGCAGCCACGCGGCGCATGCGGTCGCCTTCGTGCGCAGCCACCGCGGCCGGCACCTGGCGGTCGTGGTGCCGCGGCATCCGCTGCGCATGGCCGAGGCCGCCGGCGAGACGCTGGCGACGCCGGCACTGGCCGGCGCGCTGTGGGGCGACACCCGGGTGACGCTGCCGGACGTCGGCGGCGGCGCATGGCGCAGCCTCGACGGCGGCAGCGTCCGCACGGGGGCGCAGCTCGCGCTCGCCGATGCGCCGCCGATCCTCGTGCTGTCGCGGATCGACTGAGCGCGGGGGGCGCCGGCCTGCGCGCGGGCGGCCGGGCGCGCCCAAGGTCGCATTGACCGGCCGCCGCCGCGGCCGTCAGCCTCCTCCTCCCGCCCGGTCGGAGCCCCGCATGCAGGACGCGCCCACGCCGTCGCCCCGTCGCTGGACCGCCCTGCTGTTCCTCGCGCTGGCCCTGGTGCTGTCGATGACGCCCTGGTTCTCGGCCACCGCCGTGGTGGGGCAGCTGCGCGCGCAGTGGGGCTTCGGCGGGTCCATGGCCGCGTGGCTCACCATCGCGGTGCAGCTGGGTTTCCTCGCCGGCGCGCTGGTCTCGGCGGGCCTGGGCATCGCCGACCGCTTCCCCGTGCGGCGGGTGATCGTGGTCGCCGCCCTCGGCGCCGCGCTCGCCAACCTGCTGGTGCTCGCGGCCCGCTCGCCCGGGGAACTGCTGGCGGCGCGGCTGGCGACCGGCGCCTTCCTGGCCGGGGTCTACCCGCCTGCGCTCAAGCTCGTCGCGACCTGGTTCGTGCGCGGCCGCGGGCTGGCGCTGGGCGTGCTGATCGGCGCCATCACCCTCGGCTCCGCGGCGCCGCACCTGCTCAACGCCGTCGGCGGCGCCGACTGGCGGCGGGTGATCGCCTGGACCACGGCCGCCACCGTGGTCGGCGCGCTGGTGGTGGGCGCGCTGGTGCGCGAGGGGCCGTATCCCTTCCCCGTCGCGCGCGTGCGCCTCGCCGACCTCGGCGCCATCCTGCGCAACCGCGGCGTGGTGCTGGCGACGCTCGGCTACCTCGGCCACATGTGGGAGCTGTACGCCATGTGGGCCTGGTTCGCGACCTTCGCGGCGACGGCGGCCGCGGTCGGCGGCGACCCCCGCACCGCCGCGGTGCTGGCCTTCGTCGCCATCGCCGCGGGCCTCGTCGGCTGCGTGCTCGCCGGCGTGGCCAGCGACCGCATCGGCCGTGCGCGCACCGCGGCCATCGCGCTTGCGGTGTCCGGCGCCTGCTGCGTGCTCGCGGGCTTCGCGCACGCCGCGCCGCTCGCGCTGTTCCTCGCGCTCGCGCTGGTCTGGGGCGCGAGCGTGATCGCCGACTCCGCGCAGTTCTCGGCCCTGGTGACCGAGCATGCCGATCCCCGCACCGTCGGCACCGCCCTGACCCTGCAGCTCGGCCTGGGCTTCCTGCTGACCGTCGCCACCATCTGGATCCTGCCCCTGCTCGCCGGCGCCCTGGGAAGCTGGCGCTGGGTCTTCCTCGCCCTGGTGCCGGGGCCGGTGCTGGGGCTGGTGGCGATGGGGGCGCTGATGGGGCGTGGGGCAGGGCGTGGGGCGTAGGGCGAGGGGCGAGGGCGCGTAGGGCATAGGGCATAGGGCATAGGGCGAGGGGCGTTGGGTCAGGGGGGCGAGCGAGGGGCGAGGGGGGCGGGAAGAAGGGGGCCGGCAACGGCAACGGGTTGTCGGCGCGTCGAGGTGCTAGCCTTCGCGGCCCATGTCGTACGAACGTTCCGAACCGCGCGTCGGGCCGCCGCGGCGCGATCCGCGTGCCAGGCTCGGCCAGTACTGGCTGCTGATCCGCGGCGACCGCCCCATCGGCACCCTGCTGCTGCTCTGGCCGACGTGGTGGGCGCTGTGGCTGGCGGCCGACGGCCTGCCGCCCTGGCACCTGCTCGCCATCTTCACCGCGGGCGTCTGGCTGACGCGTTCGGCCGGCTGCGTGATCAACGACTACGCCGACCGCTGGCTCGATCCCCACGTCGAGCGCACGCGCAACCGGCCGCTGGCGACCGGCGCGGTGAGCGGCCGCGAGGCGCTGGCGCTGTTCGCCGTGCTGATGCTGGTCGCCTTCGGCCTGGTGCTGCTGACCAACCGCCTGACCGTGCTGCTCAGCGTCGTCGGCGTGGTGCTGGCGGCGACCTATCCCTACCTCAAGCGCTACACCTGGTTCCCGCAGGTGTACCTGGGCGTGGCCTTCGGCTGGGGCATCCCGATGGCCTTCGCCGCGGTGCAGGGAACGGTGCCGCCGCTGGCGTGGCTGCTGCTCCTGGCCAACATCCTCTGGGCCACCGCCTACGACACCTGGTACGCCATGGTGGACCGCGAGGACGACATCCGCGCCGGGTCCAGGTCCACCGCCATCCTGTTCGGCGACGCCGACCTCGCCGCGCAGGCGGTGCTTTACCTGTCGATGTTCGGCGCGCTGCTGCTGGTCGGGCAGCGCGCCGGCCTCGGCGCCGCCTACCTCGCCGGGCTGGGCGTCGCCGCGGCCCTGGTCGCCTGGGAGTTCCACATCGCCCGCCACCGCGCGCCGGCGGCCTGCTTCCGCGCCTTCCTGCACAACAACTGGGTGGGCGCGGCGGTGTTCGCGGGCATCGCCGCGGCGCTGGCGCTGCGCGGCTGACCCGGGCGCGCCCGGTGGACTACCCTTGCGGGTTTTCGGCAGGGGAAGGCGCATGCAGGGGATGAGGACGGTCGTCGCGGCCGCGATGCTGGCCGGCGCGGCGATGGCGCAGGCGGCGTCCGACCCGGCAGAGGCCCTGGCGGCCTACCACGCCGACACCGCCGCCGCGCTGGCGGCGTCCCCGGCGGTGCGCGACCGTGTGCTCGCGCTGCGCTTCGAGGCCCTCGGCCGGATGCAGGAGGGCGAGGAGGCGGCCGACGCCGAGCGCCTCGCCGCACTGGTCGCCGACGCGGGCGCCGACCCGCGCGCGCTGGCCTGGCTGGCGGCGGAGCCGCTGCTGGCGCCGTCGCAGCGCGAGGCCGTGCTGGCCCGCCTGCTCGCGGTCGCGCCCGACGACCTCAATGCCCACCTGCTGGCCATCGCGATGGCGGCCGCGGGCGGCGAGCCGGCACGCGTGACCGCCGCGGTCGAGGCCGCCGCCGCCCGCGAGACGCTCGACGCCGGCTCCGCCGAACTGCTGTCGATGTACGTGGAGCTGCTGGCGCGCCATCCGCTGCCCGCCGTCGTGGTCGCCGCCATGGACGAGGCCGCAGGCGGCGCGGTCGCCAGCGAGGCCTACGCCTTCGCCCTGTGGTCGCGCGACGTGCCGCCCTACCGTCCGCTGCTGCGTGTCTGCGAGCCCACCGCGGTGGCCGACGACCCCGCGCGCGACGCCGCCTGCCAGCGGCTGGGCCGCCGGCTGTTCGAACAGGGCGACCTGATCCTCGCCCAGACCGTGGGCTACGCCGTGCTGTACAAGCTGGTGGATCCCGCGGAGGCCGCCCCGCTGGCCGAGGGCATGCGGCGCATCGAGTGGCAGCAGGAAAGCGTGGGCCGACTGATCGCCGAGCCGGGCCGCGAGCAGGCCCACCTGCGCGAGTGGCTGGCGGCGATGCGCCGCCCCGGCAGCACCGAGAGCGCCAACGCCGCGGCCTTCCTCGCCCGTGCCGGCCGGCCGCTGGACCCGCCCGACGACTGGCGCTCGGTGCGCGAACGCGGCATGGAGTAGACCCCGGCCGCAGCCGGCCGCGCCGCTCAGCCGTGTCCACCGCCCGCGCGGAGGGCGTGGATCGCCGCGCGGGCACGGGCCTCGCCGATGCACCGGGCCAGCGCCGGCGCCGCCTTCCGTGCCAGGCAGAGTTCCCGGCCGCCCGCGGCCTGGCGCAGTTCGAGAACGGGAGGACCGTCCGCGGCCCACCACAGTGCGCAGAGCAGTCCGATGGCGCTGAGGCCGGCTTGCATGGCGAATCCTTCCCGCCGCGCTGGCGGCATGTCCCGCAGTGGGATGCGGCACGGCGCCGGAAGGTTTAGACGGCGCCGGTCGTCGCGGGCGCGGCGAGGTGGGCCCGGCCGGACGGCTCGCCCGTGCGGCGCGGTCTTCGTCGCCGGCGTGGACGGTGCGACGTGCAGGATCCGCGGGGCGCGATCGGTGCCGCCACAGGGACGTGCCGCGAAGCGACGGCCTTAAACCTTCCGCCGGCGCGCCGCATCGAAGTGGCTATGCTCGACACCGCCGTGCTCGCCCCCGTCGCTCCCGCCCCGTCGCCCGCCGTCTCCGAGGACGAGACGCTGGCGCGTGCCGCCGTCGCCGGGGACACCGCTGCCTACGAGGCGATCTACCGGCGCCACGCGCCGCGCCTCTACGCCGTCGCGTGGCGCATCTGCGGCGGCAACGCGGCGCGGGCCGAGGACGTGCTGCAGGAGGCCTTCATCAAGGCGTGGCAGGCGCTGCCGGGGTTCCGCTTCCAGAGCGCGCTCGGGACCTGGCTGCACCGCCTGGTGGTGAACACCGCCCTCATGGAGCTGCGCGCCCGCTCGGTGGCGCAGGACCTGGAGGACGAGGACGACGCGCTCGCCGCGCTGCCCGGGCGCGACGGTGCCGCCGGCGCGGTGGGGCTGGACCTGGAACGCGCGGTCGCGACCCTGCCGCCGCGGGCGCGCGCGGTGCTGGTGCTGCACGACATCGAAGGCTGGAAACATCACGAGATCGCCGAGGAACTCGGCATGGCCGTGGGCAGTTCCAAGGCGCAGCTGCACCGCGCCCGGGGCCTGCTCCGCAAGCGGCTGGGAGAACCCGCATGAACCACGATTCCGACCTCCGTCTCCGCCTGCGCGGCCTGCCGCGCGAGATGGCGCCGCCCGAGCGGGCCTGGGAGGCCATCGCCTCGCGTCTCGGCGAGGTGCCCCGGGATTCGCCGGCGACGGACGCCGTGCCCGTGCGCCGCGCCCGGCGCCTGCCGATGGCCCTGGCCGCCGCCGCCTCGGTCGTGCTGGCGGTCGCCTTCGTCGCGCTGCGCCCGGCGCCGCCGGCGGAGCCGCCCCTGCTCGTGCAGCAGGCCGAACTGATCGACGGCGAATACCGCGAGGCGCTGGCGGCGCTGCCGGCGGCCGAGGTGCCGGCCGAGCTGCAGCCCGCTCTGGCCGAGCTCGACGCCAGCGCCGCCGCCATCCTCGCCGCGATCCGCAGCGAGCCGTCCGCCGACTTCCTGCTCGGCCACCTCCAGCGCACCTACGCGCGGCGGCTCGAGCTCACCTTCCAGGCCGCGCTCGGTTGAGCTGCGGCGCGAACACCAGGACCCATTCCATGCGCATCCTCTCCCGCTTCCACGGCCTTCCCGTCCTCGCCGCGCTGCTCGCGCTGCCGCTCGCCGCGCTGGCGCAGGACATCGACGAGCGCCACCCGCTCGCCCAGGGCGGGCGCGTGGAGGTCAGCAACGTGTCCGGCGCCATCCGCGTCGTCGGCTGGGACCGCGACGAGGTCGAGATCGCCGGCACGCTCGGCGACGGGCAGCGCCTCGACGTCGATGCCAGCCGCGACCGGGTCAGCGTGCGCGTGGAGTATCCCCGCGGTGGCGGCAGCACCCGGCGCGCCACCGAGCTGCGGCTGCGCGTGCCGCACGGCAGCGAGCTGCGCGCGACCGGGGTGAGCGCGCGCATCCAGGTCGAGGACGTCGATCTGCGGCGCCTGCAGGCCAACTCGACCAGCGGCCCGGTCGATGCCTCGGGCCGCGCGGGGGAGGTGGCACTGGAGACGGTGAGCGGCCCGATCCGCGCGCAGGTGGCGACCGAGCGCTTCAGCGCCGGCACCGTCAGCGGCTCGGTCCGCGCCGGCGGCGGCATCGGCGGCGAGGTGGCGCTCAACACCGTCTCGGGCAGCATCGACCTCGACGCGGGGGTCGTGCAGCAACTGCGCGGCGAGACCGTCTCCGGCGGCATGACCCTGCACAGCGCCGGACTGGCGCCGGGCGGCCGCGTGAAGCTGGAGACGGTGAGCGGGCGGGTCGCGCTGCGGATCCCGGCGGACACCTCCGCGCAGGTGCGCGCATCGAGCTTCAGCGGCCGCATCGCGTCCGACGCCGGCGAGATCGAACGCCCGCGCTACGGTCCCGGCAGCAGCCTGCGCACGACGCTCGGCAGCGGCAATGGCGACATCGCGCTGGAGTCCTTCTCGGGCAGCGTACGGCTCGAACTCGTTCCCTGATCGAGCATGACGATGAACACCAGGCCGAAAAGCTACATGACGGATGCGGAGCGCGAGCGGCGCCGGGCCGGTGGCATGTCGGAGAACGCCATGCTCATCGCGGAATCCCGGGCGGCGGATCGCGCCGGCGATGAAGAGGCGGCGTGGGCGTGGCTGGCGCTGGCCCAACTTCCGGCGCACTCGCTGGCCTACCTCAGGGACCGGCACGGGGCCGACTTCATTCGTGCACGCGGCTTCCAGACGGCCAACGCCGATGCCGCCTACGGGCCGGGCTGGCTCGACCGGGCCCGGCCAGGCGCGCACCCGGGCTGAAGTCGCCTGGGCTTCCGGCGCCGCGGAAGCCGCACCCGTTCCCGGATGCAGGAGCCACGTCCCGGTCTGCGCCGGGTCAGTCCGTGCCGGCCGCGCCCGGCGCCTCGACCCGGTAGCCGCGTGCCGCCAGCGTGGCCAGCGGTCCGTCCTCGGCGAGCAGCTCGTAGGCGGGCATGCTGGCGAAGGTGACCGGATTCGCCGCGAGTGCCCGCTCGGCCTCCGCGATCCAGGCGCTGCGCATGCGGCCGCGCAGGTCGGTGGCGCCGAGGCGCTCGGCGATGGCGCTCTCGGTGACTGCGGCGAGGCAGGCGTCGAGCTGCTCCTCCTCGGCCAGGGTGCGCAGGGCGCCGATGTCGCCGACCGCCCAGGCGTTGGCGCGGCGGCGCATGGCGTCGAGGTCGGTCTCGATGCGGGCCAGCGTGCTCCGGAAGCAGTCGAGGTCGTCCAGGCGCGCCGCGGCCAGGCCGCGCACCGCCTCCTTGAGGTTGGCGATCTCCAGCTCCACCGCGACCTCGGTGCGGGGCACGTCGTGGCGGCGGGCCGCGCGCCGCACCACCGGCCGGACCACGCTGCGCTGGCTCAGCCCGACGTCCTCGATGGCGGCCTCGTAGAGCGCCTGCGCCGCCAGCAGCGGGCGCCGCCGTTCGACGGCACGGTCGCGGCCGATGTAGCGCGCCTTGAGCACCGTCCAGCGCGCGTAGTCCTCCGGCGGGACCTGCGCCTCCAGGCTGCGCCCGTCGGGATCGCGGCGCGCGCGCAGCAGGGCCGGGAGCAGCAGCATGCTGCGCAGCCGTCCGCGGTCGCTGCGCAGCTTCACCGTGGGGGCGCCCAGCACCTCCTGGGCCTGCGCGATCACCGCCTCGACCTCGTGCGCGTCCCATTCGATGTCGCGCGGCAACGGGCGCACCGTCGCGAGCACGTGTAGCACGTGCTCGCCGTGGTGGACCCGCCACATCCCCGGCCCGGGCTGGAGCCCCGAGACCACGACGGGGGCGAGCAGTACGGGCTGCTCCGCCGGCGGATCCGCCGCAAGGGCACGCGCCGCGAACGGCAGGGACAGCAGGACGAGGAGCAACAGGCGCATGTGGGCCGTCCGGAACGCGCTCGCGCGCGGGCGAGGCATCCTAGAGCCTGCATGCCCCTGGAGGTGAGTGCTCCGGGGAGTGGGACGTGTGCGGGTCGTCCGGCAGGCGGGCGGAGGGCGCGACCGGGCCGCGGGCGGCCCGTTCCTCGACCCGCGGGCGCGCGGCGGGCTCATGCGGTCGCGGCGAGGCGGTCCACGAGCCGGTCCACGGCAGCCTCCGCCCGCGCAATGGAGGCCGCCAGCCGTGCGTCGGCGAACTCGTCGTACTCCACCGCGATCGCGTGGCTCTCGGTCATGCCGAGGTAGGCGAGCGGCACCTCGATGCCGCGCTCGACCAGGTTGCTGGCCGCCAGGCGGCCGCCGGGGTCGTAGCCGTGGTCGCCGCGGGCCGAGAGGATCACCAGCCGCTTGCCCGGCGGCAGCATGGGCCAGTAGGGCTCGCCGGGGCGGCTGCGGTCGAAGCCGAAGGTGAGGCCCACGCGCACGACGTTGTCGATCCACGCCTTGAGCTGGGCGGGCATGCCGAAGTTGTACATCGGTGCGCCGACGACGACGAGATCGGCGCGCAGCAGCTCGTCCACCAGACCGTCGCTCTCCGCGAGGCGGGCCCGGGCGGCCTCGTCGCGCCGCTGCGGCGGAGTGAAGGCCGCGGCGATCCAGTCCGCCGTCACCGGCGATGGGGGCTGCTGGCCGACATCGCGGTAGGTCACGGCATCCGCCGGCCGGCGGGTGCGCCAGCCGGCGACGAAGCGGTGGGTCAGGCGCCGGGTATGGGAGCCGCGGGGATCGGTGCCCGATCGGCCGGGGCGGGCGCTGGCGTCGATGTGGAGGACATGCCGGGTGCTCATGGACGACTCCTTGATGGATCAATAGGATTCATGCGCATTCGCGCAGTGGATCCAGTCTCATGAGGTCCATGTCGCCCGACAAACGGGGATTTCTCAGCCGATGGATGCAACAGATTCACCCGTAGGCCGGCGGCGCAGGCTGCCTCCGCTGGCGGCCCTGCGGGCCTTCGAGGCGGCGGCACGCCACCTGAGCTTCCGCTGCGCGGCGGAGGAGCTGTCGGTCACCCCCACCGCCATCAGTCACCAGATCCGGCTGCTGGAGCGCCTCCTGGGCCTGCCGCTGTTCGAGCGGCATGTCCGGCGCGTGTCGCTGACCCCGGCGGGGGCGCAGTTGCTGCCCGTGCTGCGGGACGGCTTCGATGCCTTCGAGCGGGCCATCGCCGGGCTGTCTCCGCAGAGCCGGCGCAGCGCCGTCACCGTCACCGCCACCGCCTTCTTCACCGCACGCAGGCTGATCCCGGCGCTGGGGGACTTCCAGGCGCGCCATCCCGGCTTCGAGCTGCGGCTGCATGCCTCGGACGAACCCGTCGACCTGCGGCGCGGCGTGGCGGACGTCGCCGTGCGCTACGGCGGCGGCCCCTACCCGGACCTGGTGTCGGAGCCGCTGTTCCGCGAGCGCTTCGGCGTGGTGTGCAGCCCCGCGCTCGGCATCCGGGCGCCCGCCGACCTGGTCGGCGCCACGCTGATCCACGCCGAATGGCGCCGCCGCGCGCTGCAGCCCGACTGGAGCCGGTGGTGCGCGCGTGCCGGGGCCGCCGGCGTGGACACCACGGCGGGCCTGCGCTTCACCGACGAGAGCCACGCCATCCAGGCCGCGATCGCCGGCCACGGCGTCGCCATCGCCAGCCTCACCCTGGTCCGGGACGAGCTGGCGCGGGGCGTTCTCGTCCATCCCTTTGGGCCGGTGCTCGACGGCGAGGAATACCGCTTCCTGACCACGCCGGAGAACCTGGCCTGCGAGGACGTGCAGGCCGTCCGCGCGTGGCTGGAGGCGCTCGCGGTCCAGGATGTCGGAACGCCCCAGCCTGCGCCCGGCGGACGGGTTCAGGCCCCCGGCCGCTTTGTCCACGGACGGTGAGGTCCGTCCGCGGCGCCCGGGCGGCCGGGTGGGTTGCGTTTCGAGCGCCGGGATGGACCGAGGCGTGCATTCCGCATGGCGTCCGCCGCGGTCGTTCCCTCCGGGCCGCGCGACAAGCGGCCTGCCGCGCCCCGCGGCGTTGCGGCGCGCGCGCGACGGCGGTGCGAATCCGCGCCATGCAACCTGCACGCCGGGGCGCCGTCAGCACCGCTGTCCATCGTGCGGGCCGGTTCACCGCTCGCGCCCCGCGGCGGAGGCGTACTGGTCGGGCCGGCGCCGTGCCGGCCATTTCTCGGAGAAGTACGTCATGGCCAACCAGAACCAAAACCAGCAGGGTCAGGGTCAGAAGCAGGGCCAGGGACAGGGCCAGCAGGGCCAACAGGGCCAACAGGGCCAACAGGGCCAGCAGCAGGGCCAGGGCCGCAACCAGGACCAGAACCGCGACGAGCAGAACCGTCAGCAGCGCTGATCGCTGACGCAACGGCTCGAAACGCCCCGGGTGGTCGACGGGGCGTTCCTTTTTTCGCCGTACGGCAGAAGGCGCGGAATGCGATGACCCCATTCGAAGCGGAAGACCTCTTCCTCCACACCACGCTCAGGAGCCTCAGCGGTTCGACGGCGCACGACGGGGTGGCCTTCCTGCATGGCAGCGCGGACCGGGCCAAGGACCGCTACCGCTCCGCGGCCTGGCTGCTCCGGCCGGGCGCCGGCGGTGCCGACGACGACCTGCGCCAGCTCACCGCATCGGGCTTCGATGCCAGCTCGCCCGTGCTCGATCCCGAGGGCCGGCGGCTCGCCTTCCTGTCGCAGCGCGACGCCGATGCGGGCCTCCAGGTCCACCTGCTCGACCTGGACGGCGGCGAGGCACGGCAGCTCGGCGCGCTCGGCCACGTCCCGCAGCGCATCCTCGGCTGGTCGCCGGACGGCACGCGCCTGCTGCTGAGCGTGCAGGTGCCGTGGGCCGAGGACGACGACGACGATCCCGACGCGCCCCAGCGGCCGCGCGTGATCGGCTTCCTGCCCTACAAGATGGACGGCGCGTCGCCGTTGGTCGGCCGGCGCGTGCAGCTGCTGGAACTCGACGTGGCGTCCGGCGAGGCCTGTGCGCTGGTGCACGGCGACTTCGACGTGGCCGACGCGGCCTGGAGCCCCGACGGTGAGCGCCTCGCCTACGTCCGCGGGCGCAGCGGCGCCCAGCGCCATCGCAAGGACCTCTGGTTCGCGGCCGCGCGCGGCGGCAACGCGCACTGCATCGTGGATGGCCTCGCCAGCATCGGCGCGTTCGCTTGGTCGCCCGACGGGCGCCGCATCGCGCTGGCCGGGAGCAGGGAGGAAGGCGACTCGATGACCGCCCTGTGGCTGCTCGACGTGGAAAGCGGCGCCCTGGCGTGTCCCTTCGGCGACCGGCTGGAGCTCGAGGGCGGGGCGATGGTCTGGCATCCCGGCGGCGAGCGCATCGCGGTGATCGCCAGCCGCCAGGGCCTGCACGAGGTCCTGGCGGTCGATCCGGCCGGAGGTGCCCTGGTCCGCCTTGATGCCGGCCTGCGCCAGGCCACGGCCCTGGCCGCCGCGGGCGAGGGGCTGGTCGCGGTCTCGGCGTCGATGTCGGAGCCCGAGGAGCTGCATCGCCTGGACTGGGACGGCACCGGCATGCGCAGGTGCTCCGACTTCAACCGCGACTGGTTCGCCGAACGCGCGCAGCCGCGCGTCGCGAAACGCAGCTTCCGCGTGCCGCGCGTGGACGCCGGCCCTGGCCACGACGAGGCCGCCGAGGAAGAGGTCGATGCCTGGCTGTTGCTGCCTGCCGAAGGCAGCGGCCCCTTTCCGCTCCTGGTCGACTTCCACGGCGGGCCGCAGAGCACCGCCCTGGTCGACCTCGCGAGCCATGTGTACCGCTACATCCTGCTCGCGCGCGGCTGGGCGATCCTCCTGCCGAACCCGGTCGGGTCCGGGAGCTACGGCGCCCGGTTCGCGCGCCGGCTGCGCGGGCACTGGGGCGAACGCGACCTGCCGCAGCACCTCGCCATCATCGGCGCGCTCCAGGAAGAGGGCGTCGCCGACGACCGCATCGCCTGCACCGGCAAATCCTACGGCGGCTACCTCGCCGCCTGGGCCATCGGCCAGCACCGCCGCTTCAGGGCGGCCGTCATCGTCGCGCCGGTCAGCAACATCGAGTCCCACAGCGGCACCTCGGACACCGGCTTCTACGTCGGGCCCTACTCGATGGCCGGGGAGATCACCGAGGTGCGCGAGCGCTACCACGCGCTGTCGCCCATCGACTATTGCCAGCGCGCGGAGACGCCCACCCTCCTTCTGCAGGGCGAGGACGACCAGCGCTGTCCGCTCGGGCAGGTCGAGGAGCTGTTCGCCAACCTGGTCCGCTGCGGCCGCGTGCCGGCGCGGATGGTCACCTACCCCGGCGGCAGCCATCAGTTCCCGGGCACCGGCCGGCCCAGCCACCGCGTCGACTACCACCGGCGGCTCGCGAAGTGGGTCGGGCACTGGACGGAGGAGGCGTCCGCGGGCTGAGCCTCCCGGCTCAGCCGTCGGTGGACGCGGCGAGCGCGGCCGCGATGCGCCGGGCCGCCTCCTCGGGGGCCACGGCGGCGGTGTCGATCCGCAGCAGCGGCTCCGGCAGGGGCGGGAAGGCGAACCCGCCGGCGCCCTCGATGCTGGCGTAGAGCGCGGGGTCGGTCAGCTTCCCGAAGCGCGTCCGGCTCGGCGCGCCGAGCCGCTCCAGCAGCACCGGGCGCGCGCAGTCCAGCGCGACGTAGTGCACGCGCCCGCCGACCGCCTCGACCCGCGCGGCGAGCGCGGGAAGCAGGCCGGGGTCGACCGAGGCCTCGGGCTGGAAGGTGAACACGAAGGACTGCCGCGCCGCGGCCGCCTCCGCGAAGCCGCTGTGCCAGATCGCCGCGCGCATCCGCACGAAGCCGGTCGTGCCGAACGCGAACAGCGCCATCGCCGCGTCGACCGCGAGGTGGTTGTGGAAGAGCGGCACGCCCAGCCGCGCCGCGAGCAGGCGCCCCACGGTGTACTTGCCGGCCGCGGGCGGCCCGTGCAGGACGACGACGTCCATCGCGCATGCCTGTGGAGAAGGGCGGCCGACGATAGCGCAACGCGGGACCGTCACATCGGCCTTCCTAGACTTTCGGGCCACCTGCGGCGCACGCCGCATCCGAATGCGAAGGAGAACGTGCATGGGCAAGATTCCGGCGGGAACCCTGGTCGTGGTGGCGGACGGCGGGCAGGCGCGCGTGTTCCGCAACGTCGGCGACGAGCGCAGCCTGACCCTGAAGCAGGAGGAGCTGCGCAGCCCGCCGCCCGAGGGCGGCCAGGGCCCGGCCGGCGTGATGCCGCCCGAGGTGAACGTCAAGGAGATGGGCGAGGCCACCTTCGCCAAGCAGCTGGCCTTCGACCTCAACAATGGCGCCCTCAACCACCGCTACGCGCACCTCGTGCTGGTCGCCGACCCGCAGACGCTCGGCCAGATCCGTCCGCTGCTGCACAAGGAGACCACCGACCGCCTGGTCTGCGAACTCGCCAAGACCCTCACCAACGCCCCGCTGGACGACATCGAGCGCGCCCTGACCTCGGCCTGATTCCGCAGCGATCAGGCGTCGGCGAGCATCGCCTGCAGCCGCGCCGCGTCGTCGACCGAATGACCCGCCGCGGTGTTGTCGAGGATGCACCAGGCCGCGTGGCCCGCATCCGCGTCGCGCTGCAACGCCGCCGCGAGCCCGCGCAGCGCCGCGTCGTCGTAGCGGCTGTAGTAGATGCGCGGCGTGCCGTGCCAGCGGCGGTAGCGCCAGCCGGCGGCAGGCGGGCCCGCGGTGTCGGCCGCCGCCGCCGGCCGCGGCGGATCCGCCGCGACGCGGGTGACGGCGTGGCGTTCCCACAGGCGCGCCGCGGCGGGCGCGAACCAGCTCGCGTGCCGCGGCTCGCAGGCGACCGGTCCGTCGTAGCGCCGCCGCAGCATGCCGAAGAAGCGCGCCGCCACGGACGGGTCCAGCGCGAGGCTGGGCGGCAGCTGGACCAGCACGCCGCCGAGCGTCGGTCCCAGCCCGGCGATCTGCGCGAAGAAGGCATCCAGCGCGGCACCGGTGCCCACCAGGCGGGCTTCGTGAGTGATCTGTCGCGGCATCTTCACCGAGAAGCGGAAACCCGGCGGCACGGTCGCGGCCCACCGCTCGAAGGTCTGCGGCCGGTGCGCACGGTAGAAGGTCGAGTTGATCTCCACCACGTCGAAGCGCGTGGCGTACCGTGCGAGATGGCTCCCTTCCGGGCCGAACAGCCTTGCGTGCGACGAGGGGATCGACCAGCCCGCGCAGCCGATGCGGATGCGCGGCGCGGGGGTGGATGCGGACGGGCTGGCCATGCGCGGGCAGCGTGCCGCAGGCGGATGCCGGAACGGAGTGAAGGGACGTGTGCACGAAACGGCGCGGGCGCTTCCTTACACTCGGGCCTGGTTCCGCACGATCCGACCGCATGCCGCGCATCGCCACGCTCACCCTCAATCCCACCGTCGACGTCGCCACCGGCACGCCGCAGGTGCGCCATACCAGCAAGCTGCGCTGCACCGCGCCGCGGCGGGACCCGGGCGGTGGCGGGATCAACGTCGCGCGGGTGGTGCGCATCCTCGGCGGCGACGGCATCGCGGTGTACCCGGCCGGCGGGCCCTGGGGCGCGGTGCTGACCTCGCTGCTCGACGGCCTCGACATCCCGCAGCAGCGCGTGGACATCGCCGGGGAGACGCGCGAGAGCTTCACCGTGAACGAGGAGGAGAGCGGCCGGCAGTTCCGCTTCGTGCTGCCGGGGCCGACGCTCGCGGCGGAGGAGCTGGAGGCCTGCCTCGCCGCCATCGAGGCGCTCGACCCTGCGCCCGCTTTCCTCGTGGTCAGCGGCAGCAACCCGCCGGGCGTGCCGCCGTCCTTCCACGAGTCGCTGATGGCCCTGGCGCGACGCATCGACGCGCGCGTGGTGCTCGATTCCTCGGGCGCCGCGCTGCGGCATGCGGTGGAGGTGGGCGGGCTGCATCTCATGAAGCCGAGCCTGCGCGAACTCGGCGGCCTCCTCGGGCAGGTGCCCGAGGGCGAAGCCGCCCAGGCCGAGGCGGTGCACGGGCTGGTGGCGCGCGGCGCCGCCGAGATCGTCGTGCTCTCGCTGGGCGAGAAGGGCGCGCTGATGGCCACGCGCGACGGAGTGGAGCGGCTCGCGCCGTTCCGCGTCCCCGCCCAGAGCGCGGTCGGAGCCGGCGACAGCATGGTCGCGGCCATGACCCTCGCCCTGGCGCGCGGCCTCCCGCCCGGCGACGCGGTGCGCTACGGCATGGCCGCGGGCGCCGCCGCCGTCATGAGCCCCGGCACGGAACTGTGCCGCCGCGAGGACGTCGAACGCCTGTACGCCGAAGGCGCGCCCACGCCGGCCTGACGGCGGAGCTCAGCGCGCCTCGGCGCCCTCCACCGCCTCCACGATCCGCGCGAGCAGGGCGTGCAGGGCGTCGCGGTGGCCGGAGCGGGCGGAGGCGGCGCTTTCGTCGGAGGTCATCGCCACGGTCAGGCCGAGCGCGGGCACGACGTAGAGCATCTGGCCGCCGTAGCCCCAGGCGTAGCGCACCTCGTGGCCGGCGATGCGCCGGGCGAACCAGGCATAGCCGTAGCCGTCGCCGTTGAAGACCGAGCGCGTGCGGGGCGTCCAGGAGGCGGCGATCCACGCGGGGTCGAGCACGCGCACGCCGTCGCGGCTGAGCCCGCCGCTGCGGTAGAGCTCGCCGAAGGCCAGCAGGGCGCGCGGGGTCATCGCCATCTGGTTGCCGCCGAAGTGGATGCCCTGCGGGTCGCGGTCCCAGGCGGCGATGGCGAAGCCGGGCTGCACGCCGAGCCACTCGTCGGCGAGCGCGCGCGCCGGGCGCCCGCTCACCCGCACGAGGATGGCGGTGAGCAGGTGGGTCGAGCCGGTCGAATACAGCATGCCGCCGCCGGGTTCGTCGACGAAGGGCTGGGCGAGCGCCGCGCGCACCCAGTCGGGGCTGGCCACCCAGCGCCCGTAGTTGCGGCCCGAGGTCGGGGCGAGGCCGGCCTGCATCGAGAGCAGGTGGCCGATGGTGATCGCCTGCAGCCGCGGGTCCGGGTCGGGCGGCAGCGCGTCGGCGAGCAGCGGGGCGGTGGGCTGGTCCACGCCTTCCAGCAGGCCGCGGTCGATGGCGATGCCCACGAGCGCGGAGACGACCGCCTTCGAGGCCGACTTGATGTTGGCCGGCCGCGTGGTGGCGTGGCCGCGGTAGCCGCGCTCGGCCAGCACCTCGCCGTCGCGCGCGACGACGACGGTGCGCAGCGGCGCGAGGGCCGCTGCGTCGTCGAGCACGGCGGCCAGCGCGGGGGCCGCGCGTGCGGGGGCGGACAGGACGAGGAGCACGAGGAACGACAGGACGAGGGCAGGCATGCCGACAGCCTGCCGTCCCGTCCCCGAAGCGCGGATGAGCGCGGAGGCGTTCAGCCGGCGCCGAGCATGTCCTCCACCTTCGCCGCCAGCGCATCGAGCGCGAAGGGCTTGGTGATCATGCCCATGTTGGTGCCGAGGAAGCCGGCGCGGATGGCGGCGTTCTCCGCATAGCCGGTGACGAACAGGATCGGCAGGTCCGGCCGGTGCCCGCGCGCGACCTCTGCGAGCTGGCGCCCGTTCATGCCGGGCAGGCCGACGTCGGAGACGAGCAGGTCGATGCGTGCGCGCGAGGCCAGCACCGGGATGGCCGCCTGCGCCTCGGCCGCCTCCATGACGGTGTAGCCGAGTTCGCCGAGCAGTTCGCGCAGCAGCAGGCGCACGCCGGGGTCGTCCTCGACCACGAGCACCGACTGGCCGTTGCCGCCGGCCATGCGCGGTGCGTGGGTGGGCAGCACCGGGACCGCCGTGTGCTGGCCCGCCGCGGGCAGATAGAGGCAGACCCGCGTCCCCGAGCCCGGCTCGCTGTGCACGCGCACCTGGCCGTTCGACTGGCGGGCGAAGCCGTAGACCATGGACAGGCCCAGGCCGGTGCCCTGGCCCAGCGGCTTGGTGGTGAAGAAGGGCTCGAACACCCGCTCCAGGATCTCGGCCGACATGCCGACGCCGGTGTCGGCGACGGTCACGGTGACGTAGCGCCCCGGCGCGAGCACGCCGTCGGGCGAGGGCGCCTCGGCACCGAGTTCGGCCGTTCCGGTCTCGATGGTGAGCAGCCCGCCCGCGGGCATGGCGTCGCGCGCGTTGATCGCGAGGTTGAGGATGGCGTTCTCGAGCTGGTTGGCGTCCGCCACCGCGGGCGGCACGTCGCCGGCGACGATGCGGAGCCGCACGTTCTCGCCGAGGGTGCGCTGGAGGAGGTCGGACAGCGAGCGCAGCAGCGCATCCACGTCGAGCGGGCGCGAGTCGAGCGACTGCCGCCGCGAGAACGCGAGCAGGCGCGCGGTCAGCGCCGCGGCGCGCTGGGCCGAGGCGTGGGCGGAGGCCAGGAAGCGGTCGATCCCGTCGCTCCGGCCGGCGGCCACGCGCAGGCGCACGATGTCGATGGCGCCGATGATGCCGGTGAGCATGTTGTTGAAGTCGTGCGCGATGCCGCCGGTGAGCTGGCCGACCGCCTCCATCTTCTGGCTCTGCCGGAGCGCGGCCTCGGTCTCGGCGCGGCGCGCCATCTCCGCGTGCAGCTCGGCGGTGCGCTCGGCCACCTTCTCCTCGAGCGTGCCGGCGGCCAGGCGCAGCAGTTCCTCGGCCTCGTTGCGCTCGGTGACGTCCAGCACGAACACGTGGAAGCCGTCCACATCGCCCTGCGCGTCGCGCCGCGGCAGGTAGCGGATGTCGGCGTCGCGCCGCCGTCCGTCGCGGTGCGGCCAGGGCAGCTCCAGCCGCATCGGCTCGCCGGCCAGCGCGCGGCGCATCGCCGCCTCGCGCTGCCGGAAGCCCTCCTCGCCCACGACCTCCATCACGCTGCGGCCGACCAGCGCCTGCGGGCAGATTCCGAACCAGCTCTCGTAGGCCCGGTTGGCGAAGCGGTAGCGGAGGTCGCGGTCCACGAAGGCGATCAGCACCGGCAGGGCGTCGGCCACGTGGCGCAGCTCGGCCTCGCTCGCCACCAGCGCCTCGCGGCTCTCTCGCAGCGCCCTGGCCTGGGCGTCGAGCTCGGCGAGGCGGTCGCGCATCTCGAGCTGGCGCTGGCGCGCGCGCATGGCGGCGTCGATCGCGCTCAGCAGCGACACCAGGCCGAGCGGACGTTCCAGGACGATGACGTTGGTGGCGACCGCGGGCAGCTTCAGCCGCGCCAGCTCGGCGGAGCGCAGCCGGCCCGTGCGCGGCGAGGCGAGCAGCACGAAGGGCATGTCCGACCACGCCGGCTGCGCCTCCAGGGCGCGGGCGAGCACGCCCAGCTCGCCCTGCAGGGCCTCCTCGGTCAGCAGCACCACGCCACTGCGCGCATCCAGCGCGCCCGCCACCGCGGCGACGTCGGCGCAGACGCAGGCGTCGTAGCCGTGCTCGCGCAGGGTGCGCCCGATGGTCTCCGCGTCCCGTCCGAACGGCGCGACCACCAGCACCCGATGGCCTTCCGGGGCCTGCCTATGCATCGACGCCGCGGTCCTCGAGCAGGGGCGTGTGTCCGCCGACGTACTGCGGCGTGCCGGTCAGGACGCCGCGGAACTCCACCAGGGGCGCGCCGACGCGCAGGCCCCGGGCGTCGATGCGGAACTCGCGGATGGCGTCCTCGTGCGCGCCGCCGCGGTTCTTCAGGACCGAGATCGCCTTGCGGATCCGGCCGTCGGCCTCGAAGAAGCGCAGCAGCAGCACCGCGTCGGCGACGTAGGAGATGTCCAGGTTGGTGCCCATCGAGCCCAGCAGGCCGCGCTGCGGGTTCGTCAGCAGGGTGGCCACGCCGTTGTGGCTCAGGTACGACAGCAGCTCGTGCATCTGCAGGACCAGCTGCTGGTCCTCCGGCATGGAGGCGAGGTAGCCGTTGAGGCTGTCGATGGCGATCAGCCGTGCGCCGCGACCCTCGATCTCGCTGCGCACCAGGGCCGCGAACTCGCCCGGCGAGACCGCCGCCGGGTCCATCTGGTGGATTGCCAGGCGACCGCTGTCCAGGTGCGCGCGCAGGTCCAGGCCGAAGGCCGCGGCGCGCGCCAGCAGGGTGTCGATGCGCTCGTCGAACTCGTAGATGACGCAGGGCTCGCCGCGTTCGCAGGCGGTGTGCAGGTACTGCAGGGCGATGGTGGTCTTGCCGCTGCCCGCGGGGCCGGTGAGGAGGGTGGTGGTGCCGCGCAGCGGGCCGCCGCCGAGCAGGGCGTCGAGCTCGGGCACGCCGCTGGCGACCGCCTCGCCCGCGAACGGCACCCGGTGCCGCGCGGCGATGAGCCGCGGGTAGACCTCGAGCCCGCCGGTGCGGATCTCGAAGTCGTGATAGCCGGCGACGAAGGCGACGCCGCGCAGCTTCTGCACCTGCAGGCGGCGCCGCGCGGCGCCGAACTCCAGGGTGTGGCGCTCCAGCGAGATCACGCCGTGGCAGAGGCTGTGCAGGTGGCTGTCGGCCTCGCTCCCGCTGAGGTCGTCCACCAGCAGCACGGTGCAGTCGCGGTCGGCGAAGAAGTGCTTGAGCGCCAGCACCTGACGCCGGTAGCGCAGCGGGTCCTGGGCCAGCAGGCGCATCTCGGAGAGGCTGTCGAACACCACGCGGCGCGGGCGCACGCGCTCGACCTCGGCCTGCACCAGGCGCACCGTCTCGCTCAGTTCCGTCTCCCACGGATGCAGGATGGACTGCGCCCGGTCGTCGCCGAGCATGCCCTCGACGGCGCCGAACTCGAACACGTGGATGTCGTCGATGCTCCAGCCGTGCGAGGCGGCCACCATGACGAGTTCCTCCCGCGTCTCCGACAACGTGACGTACAGCGCGGCCTCGCCGGCGCGCACGCCCGCGCGCAGGAACTGCATGGCGAGGGTCGTCTTGCCCGCGCCCGGGGCGCCCTCCAGCAGGTACATGCGATGCGGTGGCAGGCCGCCCGTCAGGATCTCGTCCAGCCCGGCACAGCCGGTGGAGATGTACGCCATGCTCTTCTGCCTCGATCGGACGCGGGGACCCGGGACCGGGAGCGGCAGCGGGCGGACGACAGGTTAGCGTCGCCGCGCGGACACGGCGTGTATGCCTGGTGCGGCGGCCCTGCGCGCATCCGCACTGCGCCCTGCCGCGCCTCGCTCGCCGATGCGTGCGTGGTCCGGGGACGATGCGCCGCACCATTCCTGCGTCGTCGTCGCGCGCGATCGCGGCGTGGCGCGCGCTTGCGACGCAGCGCGGTGGACCGTCCTCGCCGGCCCGTCCTCGCCCTGGTTTCCGCCGCCTGCGCCCTCGACGCCGTCGCTGCGGGCGCTGCCGGTATGCTTGTGGGTCGCCCACACCGCCACAGTCCGTGCCCTCCTACTCCCCGGAACTCTTCCTCTTCGGCCTCGGCCTGCTGCTGGTGCTCACCGTGCTCGCGGGCAGCCTCTCCAGCCGCTTCGGCCTGCCGGCCCTGCTGGGTTTCATGGCGCTGGGCATGCTGGCCGGATCGGACGGGCCCGGCGGCATCCGCTTCAACGACTACATGCTGGCGCAGACGCTGGGCGTGCTGTGCCTGGTGTTCATCCTGTTCTCCGGTGGCCTCGACACCCAGTGGCGCGCGGTGCGGCGGATGGCGCTGCCGGCCGTGGTGCTGGCGACCGCGGGGGTGATGCTGAGCGCGGGCGTGGTGGCCCTGGCGGCCATGTGGCTGCTCGACTTCAGCCCGCTGCAGGGCTTCCTGCTCGGTTCGGTCATCGCCTCGACCGACGCGGCGGCGGTGTTCGCGGTGCTGCGCCACAGCGGGCTGTCGCTGCGGGACGACGTGCGCAGCCTGATCGAGCTGGAATCCGGCTCCAACGATCCCATGGCCATCTTCCTGGTCGGCGCCGCCCTGCTGCTGATGAGCGTGGCCGGCGCCTCGCCGCTGAGCCTGGTGCCGGACTTCCTGTTGCAGATGAGCGTGGGCGCCGTGGTCGGCTTCGGCGTGGGCGCGGGGCTGCCCCTGCTGCTGCGCAGGGTGCACCTCAACGTGGGCGGGCTGTCGCTGGTGATCTCCATCGCCGCCGCCATGCTCGCCTACGGCGTCGCCGGCGTGCTCGGCGGCAACGGCTTCCTGGCCTGCTACATCGCCGGCATCGTCGCGGGGACCCGCGAGTTCCCGCAGAAGCGCACGATCTCGCTGTTCCAGGACGGGCTGGCCTGGCTGGCGCAGGTGGTCATGTTCCTGGCGCTGGGCCTGCTGGTGTACCCGGCGCAGCTGCCGGACGTGACGGTGCCCGGCCTCGCGGTCACCGCCGCGCTGATGCTGGTCGCCCGGCCGCTGTCGGTGTTCCTCTGCCTGGCGCCGTTCCGCGGCTTCGACTGGCGCGCCAAGCTGTTCGTCTCTTGGGCCGGCCTGCGCGGCGCGGTGCCCATCGTGCTGGCGACCTTCCCCATCGTCGCCGGCATCGAAGGCGCCCAGGCGATCTTCAACATCGTGTTCTTCGTGGTCCTGGTCTCCAGCGTGATCCAGGGCCCGACCCTGGGCTGGTTGGCCCGCCGCCTCGGTCTCGACGAGAAGCCGGCGGGCTGAGTCTGCCGCCGGACGCGGCGCCGGTCGCGCAGGCGAGCGCCGGGCCGACGACGCCAGGACGTGCGCGGCAGGATGGCGCCTCGGAGTGCTGGATCGCGCGGCTTCGGCCCGGGCGGACGACCGGCCGTCAGCGGCCGGCGTCGCGGTATCCCTGCTCGAAGCCCTGGACGACATCGCCGACCGTGCCGCCGAGGAACAGCACGAGTCCGGCCGCGAGCAGGATCCTGCGGTCGTTCCTGACGAAGCCGAAGATCAGCACGCCGAGGGCGCCGAGCATGAGCACGCCTTCCATCCAGTCCATCCATCCCTCCTTCCGTGGCGACGACTCCGCATTGATAGCGGATCCGCCGTGGGGGTGCACGTGTCAGCCGGCCCCGGCGCCGGCATCCGCGTTGCCGGCGCGGTCGGCGAGCCATTCCAGCACGGCCTGCGCGATGCGCGCCTCGGCGGCGGCGAGGACTTCCTTGCGGCGCACCGCGGTGGCGACGAGCCCTTCGGTCAGGTAGGCGGCGCCGAGGGCGGCCGCGACCGGGTCGCGGGGCCGCAGCGTGCGCCGGTGGCGGTCGACGAGGTCGTTCCAGTACCAGGTGTCGGCCACCGCCATGCCCGCGCCGGCGGCGTGGCGCGCGAGTGCGCGGGCGACCAGCCAGCGTACGTCCTCGTCCGGCGCCGGCGGTCGCGGACGTCCCAGAGGTTCATAGAGCATGGCCGGTGGCTCCCGGTCGATGGTGGGGACGGTGCGCGGCGCGCGGCGGACGCGCCGTGCGCGCTGCGTCGGCGGCGAGTTCGCCGAGGGGTTCGAGCGTGGCGGCCTGCGGGTCCGCGCCGGGGCGCCGCCGGATCCGGTAGAGCCGCACCAGGCCGGGGTCGCCGCGACCGGCGCCCGCGACCGCGACGAGTTCCAGCGACGCGAGGCGGCGCACGGCGTCCATCGTCAGCGCGGGGAGCGCGCGTGGGTCGCGGATGGCGACGGTGCCGCCGCCGACCGTGCGCGCGCACCACGCGCGGCCGGCGTGGGAGCGGGTGAGCACCAGCACGCAGCGCCCGGCCGCGCGCAGGCGCCGCACGAGGCCGCGCACCGCGGCGGGATCGGGCGCCACCACCAGCACGTCGGCGGACGCGCCCCCGCACTCCACGCAGGCGCGGAGGGCCGCGCGGGCCTCGGCCTCGGCATCCGGCGGCACCGCGAGGGCGCCTGCGGAGGTGGAGCGGCCGAGCGCGCTCATGCGGTGTTCCCGCGCGGCATGGCGACGACGAAGCGCGCGCCGCGGTCGCCGTGGGCGGCGTCGAGCGTGATGGTCCAGCCGTGCGCGAGGCAGATCTCGCGGCAGATCGCCAGGCCGAGGCCGGCACCGCCCTCGTGCGCGCCGGCGCCGCGCCAGAAACGCTTGAACAGGTGCGGCGCTGCGCCCGCCGGCACGCCGTCGCCCTCGTCCTCGACCGAGAAGCCCTCGGCGCCCACGCGCAGCCGCACTTCACCGCCGGCGGGCGAGTGGTGCACCGCGTTCTCCAGGAGGTTCTTGAAGAGGACGAACAGCGCGCCCGCGTCGGCCTCGATCCAGCGGCCCGGCTCGTCGCGCTCCAGGTCCAGGCGCAGGGCGACGCCGCGCTGGTCGGCCATGCGCGAGAGATAGTCGATCGCCCCGGCGGCCTCGACCCGCAGCGAGACCCGCGCGAAGCGGTAGTTGTGGCCCTCGCTGACCTCGGCCAGGTGCAGCAGCTGGTTGACCTGGCGCGCCATCAGCGCGGTGTCGCGCAGCAGGACCTCCGGATCGGCGGTGGCGCCGAGCTCGATCTCGGCCTGGAGCAGGGCCAGGGGGGTCTTCAGCTCGTGCGCGGCCGTCGCGAGGAACTCCTGCTGCACCCGGAACCCCTCCTCCAGCCGCGTCAGCGCCGAGTTCAGCGCCCCGATGAGCGGCGCCAGCTCGGACGGCAGGCCCTGGCCGCGCAGGCGGATCGAGAGCGTGTGCGGACCGATCCGCGCCGCGGCCTCGGAGGCCTCGCGCAGCGGACGCAGCAGCCGGTTGACCATCAGGAAGACGATCACGACGAAGAACGTCAGGGTCAGCGCCACCGTCACCACGCCGGCGCGCAGGTAGAGCTTGCGCGCGTAGTTGATGAGGGAAAACATCAGGCGTTCGCTGCGCGCGACCCGTGCCGTGTAGAGGCGCCCGTCGCGCTCGATCGTGCCCTCGATGACGTACAGCGGAAGCGGCGTGCCCCTGTTGTCGAGGAGGAGGGCGCGCGCGCCGGCCGGCATGTCGCGCAGCGCCTGGAGCGCCGGGCCTTCGTCGCTGCTGACGAGCTCCCTGCCGTCGGCGTCGAGCACGAGGAAGGCGGTGTCCTTGGGCATCGCGTCGTAGGCATGGGCGCTGGGGCGTTCGAGCATCACGTGCGCGCTGCCGTCCGGCGCCACCACCAGGCCCTCGTCGAGATGTTCGAGCTCCTCGCGCAGTTCCTTCTGCAGCAGGCGGCCGGTGGTGTCGGGCCAATCGATGTCCCAGTCGGCCAGGTCCCCGGCCGGGTCGATGTCGGACGGCGGCGTGGACGCGATCCGCGCCACCTGGGTCAGCGCGAACCCGGCCGAGATCGCCAGCAGCGCCGCCAGCAGTGCGGCGCCGACGAGGCGGGTGCGGAGGCTACACGGCCGCATCGTCCCGCCTCAGCGCATAGCCCTGGCCGCGCTGGTTCACCAGCACCACGGCGGCGTCGATGGCCGCGAGCTTCCTGCGCAGCCGGTGCAGGGCGACGTCGAGCGCGTTCGGCGTGACCGCCTCGGTCACGCCCCAGGCCGCCGCCTCCAGCGTGGCCCGGCGCACGGTGCGCCCCTCGGCCCGCACGAGGCAGATCAGGATCTGCAGTTCGGCCGGCGCCAGGGTGATCGACTCGTCGCCGTGCGTCATGCAGCTCGCGCGCGGCAGCACGCGCAGCCCGTGGCAGGCGAGTTCGAGGTCGCGCAGTTCGTGCGGGCGACGCATCAGTGCCCGCACGCGCGCGACCAGCTCCTCCATCGCGAACGGCTTGGGGAGGTAGTCGTCGGCCCCGGCCTCGAGCCCGTCGACGCGGTCGCGCAGCGCGTCCCGCGCGGTCAGCATGAGGCAGGGCGTGCGGTGCCCGGCCGCACGCAGCCGGCGCACGAGGTCGAGCCCGTCGCCTTCCGGCAGCCCGCGGTCCACCACCACCGCCGCGTAGGGCTGCCCGGCGATGGCATGCCAGGCGCCCTGCATGCCGGGGAACACGTCCACGGCGATGCCGGCCGCGGACAGGCCCCGTTCGACCAGTGCGGCCAGACGGGCGTGGTCTTCGACGAGGGCGATGCGGTTGAGCGCGGACACGGGCTGCCTGGGATCGGGGATGCCGGCCGCGACTCAGAAGCCGCGGGCGATGCCGATCATGAGGCGTGCGGTGCCGTCGGTGTCGGGTTCCATGAGCGGGCTGTCGGCGAGCTCGTCCGGGAGCACCTCGTAGTCGAGCGAGCCGAGCAGCCGCCACTTGTCGCCCAGCGGTCGCGAGAAGCCCAGGCTGGCGCGCGGCACCACCACCGAGCCGGGCGCGTACTCGCGCACGCCGCGCGCGCGTTCCCCGTCGAGCGTGCCGGTGCCGTAGTAGTAGTCGGCGAGGTCGCTGGACATCCAGCGCGCGGCGACGCCCGGGACCAGCGTGGTGCGCCCGATGTGGATGGGATAGCCGTAGGCCACCGAGAACTCCTGCCCGCCGCTGGTGTCGGTGATGTCGGCCAGGGCGCGCACCGCGAGCACGCCGCCGCGCCCGCGCCAGGTCAGGGCGAAGCCGGCATCCAGCGCGTCGTCGCGATCCTCCAGCAGGTCGGCGTCGAGGCCGTTCGCGGCCAGCTCGGCGCGGCCCAGGTCGTCGATGTCGAAGCCGTCGAAGCGTCCGGAGAGGATGGCGTCGAGCTGCACGCTCTGGTTGCGGACGAGGTGGATGCCGCCGGTGAGGCCGTTCCAGAAGAAGCGCTCGCCCTGGTAGGTCACCAGCGGGCCCGGCCGGATGCGCGTGCCCTCGCCGGCGTAGGCGCTGTCGCGGATCGACACGCCGACGCCGAGCGACCAGTCGTCGCTGCGCGGCGTGTGGATCTGGTCCGCGACGCCGCGGCCGGTCTGGGCGGCGGCGGCGAAGGGCAGGACGAGGAGGAGCGCAGTGGCACGTCGGAACATGAGCGTTGTCGCCGCTGGAGAGGGAGCGACACTCTCCGCCGCTCCGACTTACGGACGACTTACGCGACGCCTGCTGCGTTGCCCCGGCGCGCCGCCGGGGGCATGCGCCTGCCGGCGTGCCGCGACGCGTGGCTAGGTCCGGCGCAGTCCGTGGGGCAGGGCGCCGTCCGGAAGCTTGCGCGTGGCGACCATCACCAGCACCGCGGTGGACAGCAGGATGCCCGACACCAGCGCGCCGGTGGCGAGGAGGCCGCGCGTGGAGATCGCCGCCTCGCTCCTCAGCCTGACCGGGCCGATGCGCAGGCGCACCGACGCCCGGTGTTGCCCGTCGCCGTGCCGGGCCTCGCGCCCGCGCGCCATCGTCGTGTCCTTCATGCGCCGCGTCTCCTCTGTCGATGCCGCCGATGGTCGCCGCGGCCCCGTGGGCCGGATGTCGGCGACGCCGCGCGGCGGTGTCGGTACCCTGCCCCCACCCTGCCTCGCGGCTCAGTGCGGGTCCTGCGCCTCCGGACGGTCGGCATTCGGCGCGGCATCGGGGATCGGCAGGCCCTGCGCCGCCGCGCGGCTTTCCCAGCGTCGGCGCGCCAGGCGCTGCATGTCGGCGACGCGGTCGCTCTCGTCGACGATCTCCTGGCCCAGCAGCGTCTCCACCACGTCCTCCATCGTCACCACGCCGAGGGTGGCGCCGTACTCGTCCACGACCAGGGCGATGTGCTGGCGACGGTCGAGCAGGAAGTCCAGCAGCCCGGTCAGCGGCATGCTCTCGGGCACGCTGCGCAGCATGCGCGCGAGCGTGCGCAGCGGGCGGTCGCCCTCGCCGTCGGCCTCGGCCTGCAGCAGCTCGGCGCGCAGCACGAAGGCATCGGCATCGTGGATGTCCTCGCGGTAGATCGGGATGCGCGAGAACGGCGCCACGCGCGGGTCCGCCAGCGCGTCGGAGACGCGGGTGTCGTCGCGCAGGGCCGCCACCACCGGGCGCGGCGTCATCACGTCCTGGGCGCGCAGCTCGGACATGCGGAACAGGTTGCGCAGCACCCGCGACTCGCGCGGCAGGATGTCGCCGCTGAGTTCGCCGACGCCCGCCATGGCGATGAACTCCTCGCGGTTGAACACGTGCGCCTGGCGGCCGCCCGAGATCAGGCGGGTCAGCATCTCCGACAGCCGGATCAGCGGATACAGCACCACGATCAGCAGGCGCACGAAGGTCGCCACCGGTCCCGCGAGCTGGCGCCAGTACTGGGCGCCGAGCGTCTTGGGCACGATCTCCGACAGGAACAGGATGAGCAGCGTCGCCACCGCCGAGAACACGCCCACCCAGGCGCTGCCGAACACGTCCGACGCCTTCGCGCCCGCGCCGACCGCACCGGCGGTGTGGGCGATGGTGTTGAGGGTGAGGATGCCGGCCAGCGACTGGTCGATGCGGTCGTGCCGCAACTGCTGCAGGGTCGCCGCCAGCCGCGGCCGCGTGGCCTTCAGGCCGGCGATGAAGGACGGCGTGATGCTCAGCAGCACCGACTCGGCGATCGAGCACAGGAAGGACAGCGCGATCGCCAGCCCCAGGTAGACCAGCATCAGCGTCACGTCCACCGCGTCGCCGCCGGCGACCGGCGCGGCGGCGGCCGACAGCGGCAGCGCGAGCAGGGCGAGGCAGGACAGCAGCGGGCGAACAGGGCGGACGGTGGGCACGGCGGGTTCCGGGGACACGGCAGGCCAGTCTAGGCCAGGCATGTGTCCGTGACGCCCCCGGACGCGCCGACGAACGGTTCCGTCATCCGTTGCGTAATGAAACTGATTCGCATTTAATTTCGCATGCACCGCGGCAGCCTGCGGGGCCGCGCTCCCCGCAGGCCATGCGGGCCGCGGGGCCTGCACCCGGCGCCCTCCGTCCCTCCCGCCTCCATCCACAAGGCCCGTTCCGCCCATGTCCCCGATGCCCGTCTCCTTCCCGCGGCCCTCCTGCGCGCGCCGCGCCCTGCCCCTGGCCGTCGTCTTGGCGCTGGCCGGTGGGCCGGCGCTCGCCATCGCGGCACCGCAGGCGGGACCGGACGCGGCCGGCACGGGCGAGACGCGCGCGCGCCAGCTCGATGCCATCCTCGTCGTCGCCCAGCGCGAGGCGCGCGTCAGCAACGGCGCCACCAACCTCGACCTCGACATCAAGGAGACCCCGCAGTCGATCAGCGTGGTGACCGGCACGCAGATGCGGCAGTTCGGCGCCGACAGCCTCAACGAGGCGCTGCGCCTGTCCACCGGCATCCAGGTCGAGGAGTGGGAGACCAACCGCACCACCTTCACCGCGCGCGGCTTCGACATCGCCAACACCCAGATCGACGGCGTCGGCCTGCCCAACGACTGGGGCATCGTCACCGGCGCGGTGGACACCTTCGGCTTCGAGAAGCTGGAGGTCATCCGCGGCGCCAACGGCCTGCTGACCGGCGTCGGCAACGCTACCGGCACGATCAACTACGTGCGCAAGCGCCCGACCAACGACACCGAGGGCGCGGTCGGCCTGAGCGTCGGTTCGTGGAACACCCGCCGCGCCGAGGTGGACTACTCCACCCCGTTCACGGCGGACGGCACCTGGGCGGGGCGCATCGTCGCCGCCCACGAGCAGGGCGATTCCTGGCTGCGCGGCAAGTCCGACCGGCGGGATTTCGTCTACGGCGTGGTCGACGGCCAGATCGGCGAGAACGGCACGCTGACCCTGGGCTATTCCTGGCAGGACGCCGACACCGACGGGACCATGTGGGGCGCGCTGGCCTTCATGTACGGCGACGGCACCCAGGCCCGCTGGGACCGCGGCGCCTCCACCACCCAGGACTGGAGCTACTGGGACACCACCACCCGCAACGCCTTCGTGGAGTACGTCCACCAGCTCGGCGACGACTGGCAGCTCAACCTGTCGTGGAACCGCCGCGAGATCCGCAACGACGACCGCCTGTTCTACGCCACCGACTACGCCGGCACCGGCCTCGAGCCGGGCACGAACCTGGGCCTCTTCGGCTATCCGTGGGGCGGCGACGACGCCATGACCGCGGACCTTCTCACCGCCACCCTCAACGGCCGCATCCGCCTGTTCGGCCGCGAGCACGAAGTGATGGCGGGCCTCAGCCGGTCCGAGAGCGAGACCGTCAGCCGCGAGTACGCCGGCGCGCTCTGCGGCGACGCGCCCTGCGGCTATCTCCCGATGCCCGGCTTCCCGTGGGGCGGCGATGCGGTGCCGGAGCCGGTGTGGGGCAGCCCGTCCGTCTACGGCACGCTCGACCAGCGGCTGAAGCGCGCCTACGGCGCCACCCGCCTCGCGCTGACCGACCGCCTCAAGGCCGTGCTGGGCGTCAACTACGCCGAGTACCACCGCGAGGGCATCAACTACGGCGTCGCCTTCGACCAGACCGAACGCGAGACCAGCCCCTACGCCGGCCTGACCTTCGACTTCAGCGACGACGTGCTCGGCTACGTCAGCTATTCCGACATCTACCAGCCGCAGAGCCAGTCCGACGCGGAAGGCCGCTACCTCGACCCGACCAAGGGCTCGAACTACGAGCTGGGCGTCAAGGCCGAGTGGCTGGACCGCCGCCTGCTGACGACGCTGGCGGTGTTCCGCGCCGAGCAGAGCGGGCTGGCGACCGGCGCCGGCTACAACGACAACGGCCAGTTCTACTACACCGGGGTGGACGTCGAATCCAGGGGCGTCGAGCTCGAGGCCACCGGCCGCGTCAACGACCACCTCGACGTGGTGGTCGGCTACACCGCCCTGAAGCTGGCCGGCGACGACGGCGACGACACCTACAGCTGGGTGCCGCGCCGCACCGCCAACCTGATGCTCAGCGCGCGCCTGCCGCACTACAGCGCGCTGTCCTTCGGCGTCGGCGGCCGCTGGCAGAGCGACATCTCCAACGTGGAGACCAACGGCTTCACCGTGCGCCAGGACAGCTACGCCGTGCTCAACGGCTTCGTCGCCTGGGACGTCCACCCCGACGCCACGCTGCGCCTCAACGTCAACAACCTCGGCGACGAGACCTACATCAACACCCTGCGCTACAGCGGCTACTACGGCGCGCCGCGCAACTACACCCTGCGCCTCGACTGGCGCTTCTGACCTCGCCCTCCCAACGCCGACACGAGCCGCCGCCATGTCCCGAGCCGCCGCCGTTCCGTCTCCCGCCCCGCGCCTGCGGCTCGCCGCACGCGTGGGCGCCGCCGTGCTCGGCGGCTACGCCTTCGCCTGGGGCTTCATCGCCGCCGGCGCGGCGCTGCTGTTCAAGGCGGGCATGGACTTCCACGACGCCGAGTTCCTCGCCAGCGTCCTCGGCCTGCTGGCGTTCCTCGGCGTGTTCCTGTGGACCTTCGCCACCCGCAGGCTGCTGCTGGCGTGGTTGCTGCTCGCGGGCGGGGGCGGGCTGATGGCCGCGGTCGCGTCGCTGGTGCAGGCGAGCATCGTCTGATGGCCGCCAACGGAGGAACCGTCGTGACCCAGAGCTTCCGCCAGGCCATGGCCTGGCTGCACACCTGGTTCGGCCTGGTGCTCGGCTTCGTGCTGATGGCCGCCTTCTTCTTCGGCACGCTCTCGGTCTTCGACCGCGAGATCGACCGCTGGGCGATCCCTTCGACGCGCTTCGAGCCGCAGCCAATGCCGTCCTACGAGGCCATCCTGCGGCCGGCGTTCGAACGCATGCAGCCCAGCCGCCAGGCCATCGACGCGATGCGCCCGCGCGTGGACGGCCCCATGCCGGAGCGCTTCGACACCGTCGCCAGCTGGAGCGCCTACACCACCCATCGCGACCCGGTGCTGCAGCTCTTCGCCGGCTACCAGATACCCAACGCCAGGAACCCGGACGAACTGATCTGGGCCGACGCCACCATCGACCCGCGCGACGGCACGCCCCTGCCCGACGACCGGCTCAAGGTCGGCAGCGGGTTCTTCTACCCGATGCACTACGGGCTGACGCTGGACTGGAAGCACCTGGGCATCTGGATCGTCGGCTTCTCGGCGCTCGTCATGCTCGCCGCCCTGGTCAGCGGCGTGGTGATGCACCGCAAGCTGTTCCGCGAGCTGTTCACCTTCCGCCCCGGCAAGGGCGGCCTGCGCAGCGTGCTCGACCTGCACAACCTCACCGGCGTGGTCGCGCTGCCGTTCCATTTCTTCTTCGCCTTCACCGGCCTGGTCATCTTCTCGGCGACCTACTTCTTTCCGGTCGGCCACACCCAGCTGCACGACCTGCACGACCTCCACGCCGAGGTGGAGGCGCGCGAGCTGGGCCTGCCGCACCAGCGCGCCGGCGTGCCGGGCGGCCTTGCCAACGTGGACGCGATGGTCGCCGAGGCGCAGCGGCGCTGGGAGGCGCGCGGCATGGCGGGCGACGTGGGCTTCCTCGTCCTGATGCACGTGGGCGACGCCAACGGCTACGTCAGCGTGTACCGCGCCGGCACCGACCGCATCGCGCTGGTGGGGCAGGGCATCCACTTCAAGGCCGAGACCGGCGAACTGATCCGGGAGGACCCGCCGTCCACCGTCGTCGGCCGCGTCGCGGAATTCCTCACCGGCCTGCACCTGCAGCACTTCCGCCACTGGTTGCTGCGCTGGCTGTACGTGCTCGGCGGCCTGCTGGGCGCGGTGTGCATCGCCACCGGCTTCGTGTTCTTCGTCGAGAAGCGCAAGCGCCAGCACGCGCGCGAGGGCAGCCAGGGTGCGCGCGTGGTCGATGCGCTCGCGGTGACCATGGTCACCGGCATGGTCATGGCCGCGCTGGGCATTCTCGTCGCCAACCGCCTGCTGCCCGAGGACCTGCCGGCCCGCGGCGACTGGGAGCGCTACGCGTTCTGGGGCACCTGGGCGCTGGCGCTGGTGCATGCCGGCTGGCGCAGCGCGCCGGTCGCGCGCGGCCTGGCCAACCCGGCCTGGCGCGAGCAGTGCTGGAGCATCGCCGCGCTGGCGCTCGCGGCGCCCGTGCTGAACTGGATCACCACCGGCGACCACCTGCTGCAGACCGTCGCCGCCCGCTACTGGCCGGTCGCCGGCTTCGACCTCGCGCTGCTGGCGACCGCCGCCATTGCCGGCGCGACCGCACTGCACCTGGGCCGCCGCGCGACCGCGTCCGCCGCCGCCACCGCCCGGCACCGCGAGGCCGCCCATGCATGAGGTCCTGCACGGCTGGCTGCTCGCGGCCGCGCTGCTGGCGAGCCTCGCCGGCATGGGCTGGCTGGCCCTGGCCATGCCCGCGCATGCCCAACAGGTCTGGGCGGCTCCGCTCCCGGCGGGCGCGCGACGGCTGCTGCGTGGCCTGGGCGTCGCCGGCCTCGTCGCCTCGCTGCTGCTGTGCCTCGCCGCCGACCACGCCTCGATGGCCGTCCTGGTCTGGACGATGTCCCTGGCCGGCGCGGCCCTGCTCATCGCCATGACCCTCGCCTGGCGCCCCCGCTGGCTCGGCCTGCTGGCGCCGTGGACAGGCCGCGGACGCAGCACCGCGTGTGCCGGCACCTGAGAGGGGCCGTGGCCGGGCATCCATCACGATCTGCACCGCTGCGCCGCGTCCTCGGGTCGGGGCACCGTTCCACACGCCACTGACGAGACCGTCGCCACCGTCGCGAGCGACCTTTCCCTTGCCTCCGTCCTGCCGCGCCGACGCGCGACCATGACGTTCAGCCGGTGGCGGGCGCCGGTGCGTCCCATGCGAGCTTCAGGCCGACGACCGCGAGCAGGGCGCCTGCGGTCCGCCGCTGCCAGCGCATCCACGCCGGGCGCCGGCGCAGCGCCCCTGCGAGGCGTCCGGCAGCGAGCACGATCGCGGCGTTCACGAACAGGCTGACCGTCATCTGCACCCCGCCGAGCAGGAAGCCCTGCAGCACAGGGCTGCCCGCGGCAGGATCGATGAACTGCGGGATCAGCGCGACGTACATGACCGCAGCCTTCGGATTGAGCAGGTTGGTCAGCAGGCCCATCCGGAACAGCGTGCCGCTGTCGTGCCGGGGCAGGTCCACCACATCGAAGACGCCGCGACCACCCGGCCGGAGGATCTGCCACGCGAGATACAGCAGGTATGCGGCACCCAACAGCTTCAGCCCGACATACAGCCAGGGCACGAGCACGAAGACCGCGGCCAGCCCGAGGTTCGCAAGGGTCATGTACGCCAGGAAGCCGGTCATGGTGCCGGCGAGGGAGACGAGCCCCGCCACCGTTCCCTGCGCCAGCGTGCGCGAGACCAGGTACATCATGTTGGGGCCTGGCGAGAGCACCATGCCCAGTGCCACCAGCGCCATTCCCAGCACGGCCGCGCCGCTGATCATGATCCCCGCCTCCCATGCCCGCCGGACAGCATAACGGGGCGTCGAGCACGCGCCGGCGGCCATGATCGATCCGCCGCCCCTTCGCCGTCCGGCCTCCTCACCTGCGTCGCTTCCGGCACATGGCCGTACGCTCCGGACCGGCGGAGACTGCGCACATCCACACCGAGGGCCAACGCATGTCGATCAGATCCATCCTGCTGGCGCTGTGCCTGTGCGGTGCGCAGATCGCCGCCGTCGCTGTGGCCGCCGACCTGGCCATCGTCGGGGTGCGCGTCTACGCGGCACCCGATGCCGAAGCGCGTGACGACGCGACCGTGCTGGTCCGCGATGGCCGCATCCACGCGGTCGGCGCGGCCGCCGAGATCCAGGTGCCGCACGGGATGGAGCGCATCGACGGCGCGGGCAAGGTGCTGGTCGCCGGGTTCTGGAACAGCCACGTACACCTCCTCTCGCCGGTGCTGGCGGACGCAGCCGCGCGGTCGGCGGACGAGCTTGCGCAGGCGCTGCAGGACGCCTTCACCCGCTGGGGCTTCACCACCGTGTTCGACCTCGCCGGGCTCCCCGGCAACACCGCGGCCCTGCGCCGACGGGTGGAGGCGGGCGAGCTGGAGGGGCCGGCCATCCTCCACGTCGATGCGCCCTTCTATCCGCAGGACGGCACGCCCATCTATGCCCGCGAGTTCTACCGGCAGCGCGGCGCGCCCAGCGCCGAGGTCGCCACGGCCGAGGAGGCGCGCGCACGCGCGCGGCGGCAGATCGCGGACGGAGCCGACGGGGTGAAGGTGTTCGCCGGGGCCATCGTCGGCGGACCCGTGCCCGTGCTGCCGCTGGACGTGGACATCGCCCGCGCGGTGGTCGAAGAGGCGCATGCGGCCGGCAAGCCGGCGTTCGCCCACCCCAGCGACCCGCGTGGCATCGAGATCGCGCTGGCGGCCGGCGTTGACGTACTGGCCCACACCACCGCTGCAACGGGCCCTTGGGGCGACGACCTGGTCCGGCGCCTGCGGGAGGCCGATGTCGCGCTCGTGCCGACGCTCACCCTGTTCGACCACGAGCTGCGCAAGGAACAGGCGCCCGCAGCGGTGCTGCAGCGCTTCCTCGACAACGCCACCCAGCAGGTGCGCGTGTATGCCGCGGCCGGCGGCACCCTGCTGTTCGGCACCGATGTCGACTTCATTCCGCAGGTCGACACCCGCCGCGAGTTCGAGCTGCTGGCGCTGGCCGGGCTGGACTGGCGCCAGGTGCTGGCCTCGCTGACGACCGCCCCCGCGCGGCGCTTCGGGCAGGACGCACGCACCGGCCGGATCGCGCCTGGCCTGCAGGCCGACCTGGTGCTGCTCGATGCCGACCCCGCCACCGACGTCACCGGCTTCGCCGAGGTGCACGCGACCATCCGCGGGGGCCGCATCCTCTACCGGAAGCCGGACTGACCGAGCGCCATGCCTCGGCGGGGCGCTCCGCAGGAGCCCCCGGCGCACCTCCGGTACCTGGCCGGTGCCCCGTTTCGAAAGGCCACTGGCCCCGCTACGCATGCTGCGGAGCCGGGATGGGCGGCCAGACCGCGCGTGGTGCCCGAGCCAGGCTCGGCCGAGATCATCGCCCCGTTCATGCGATCGCCGCGCCGGGGCGGTCATTTCATCCGGTCATCACGCCCGGATCAAAGAACGCGCATCGCGAGGCACGCGCTGCCCGTTTATGTGCCGTTGCTGCTTGACCGCGCCGAAACGGGCTGCCTACTTTCGGATCGCGCAGCAAGCCGGCCGCATCCCGCGCGCCCTGCGACTGCCGCGCGTCGTATCCAGCAAGGCCGTACCGGTCGTCGGATACCGGACGGCAGTCGCAGTGTTCGCGGCCCGCCTCGTCCCGCAGCGCCGCCCGTGGAGGCCACCGGCCGTGCGGGCGACGCGGGCCGACGCTGGCCGGCAGGGACCGGATCGACCTCCCGCACCGCGCTGTCCTCCGTCGTTCGGACGCCCCGCCGGCCCCTGGCACGGCCCATCACGAACGCTACAAGGAGGAAGCACCATGCAGATCTTGCGCGCGGCGGCACGCCGCACTCTCGCCCTTGCCCTGCTCACGGCCGTCTCCGCTGGCGGAACGGCGCTCGCCGCCGGCCCGGTGCGTGCGGACCTCGACCCGGGCATGGTGGTCGCGCTGGAGCGCGACCTGGGCATGACGCAGCAGCAGTATCTCGCCACCGTGGAGGCCGAGCGCCGCGTTCCCGCCGCGGAAGCCGCGGCGCGCCGCGCGTACGGCGACAGCTACGCCGGCACCTGGATCGAGCACGACGCCGCGGGCAACCCGCAGGTGGTGGTGGGCACGGCCGGCCAGGGCGCCAAGCGCCTGCTGGGCGTGGAGGGCGCGGAGACCCGCCTGGTGACCTACAGCCTGCGCGAACTCGACGACGCCGTGCGCGCGCTCGACCTCTCCACCGCGCGCGTGGCGCGCCGCCTCGACGGCGTGCAGTCCTGGGGCGTGGACCTGCCCAGCAACCGCGTCGTCGTCACGCTCTCGCCCGGCGCGGGCAGCGGCGAATCGGTGCTGGACTTCCTCGCCCGCAGCAACGTGGATACCGGCGTCCTGCACTTCGAGGTGTCCGAACAGGTGCCGTCCACGCTGATCAACATCTACGGCGGCATCCGCTTCAACAGCTGCTCCATCGGCTTCCCGGTGACCCGCGGCAGCACCAAGGGCTTCGTGACCGCGGGCCACTGCGGCAACACCGGCGCGGCGGTGACCATCAACGGCACCCGGGTCGGCGCGTTCCAGGCCAGCAATTTCCCGGGCTCCGACGCGGCCTGGGCCACCGTACGCCAGCAGGACACCCTGTTCGGGCGCGTGTGGCAGCACAGCGGCAGCGCCACCACGCCGGTGGTCGGCAGCGCCGAAGCCGCCGTCGGCTCGGCCGTCTGCCGCTCCGGTTTCCGCACCGGCTGGCGCTGCGGCACGATCACCCGCACCAACGTGAGCGTGAACTACGCGCAGGGCACGGTGAGCGGCCTGCGCGAATCCAACGCCTGCGCCGGGCAGGGCGATTCGGGCGGCTCCTGGATCTCGTCGGCCGGCCACGCCCAGGGCGTCACCTCCGGCGGCGCGCTCGGCAGCGACGGCACCAACTGCGGCATCGCCCAGAGCCAGCGCCGCACCTGGTACCAGCGGCTCACCCCGATGCTGAACTCCTACGGCGTCAACCTGGTCACGAACTGACCGCCCGCACCACGGGCACGCGGCGCCCCGGTTCGCCGGGGCGTCGTGCGCAGGGGCCAGGCCCGACCTGGCCCCTTCCTGTGCGTGCCGAAGGCGGCGCCCGCCGCCGCGCTTCTCGTGGCGGCGACCGTCCACGCTGGGCCTATCATGCGCGGCTCGCCCTCCGCAGCGGTGCCGCATGATTCGCCCACAGTCCGTACCGATCCTTGCGCTCGCCCTGCTCCTCGCCGGCGGGACGTGGCATGGCGGCGCCCGCGCCGCGCCCGCCGTGCCGGTCTACCAGGTGTTCCAGGACACGCTCGTCGTCTGCGACAACGGCCGCGACTGCGAGGTCGTCGCGGTCAACCGCGAGGGCAACGGCATGCCGCTGCGCCTGCGGCGCGAAGCGGGACCGGCGGGCATGCAGCATCTGGAACTCGCGGCCCAGGGGCCGGTGGACGCCGAGGCGCTGCGGCTGGATGGACGCATGGTGCCGGCCCTCGACGCGCTGCCGTGGCGCGTGCAGCGGGCGGACGGCCTGCTCGCGCTCGACGAGCCGGCGGCCATCGCCCGCTTCATCGACATCGTGCGCAATGGCCGGCACCTGACGGTCGGCAAGGGCGAGGACGTGCCGACGGCGTCGCTCGCCGGCTTCAGCGCGGCGCTGCTGCGCGTCGACGAGGTCCAGCAGCGGCTCGGCACCGAGGGCGCATGGCTGCGTCGCGGCGACCGCGCCGATGCCGACGTGCCGCCGCCACCCGCGCTGCCGGTGCTGCCGCTGGCGGCGCCCGAACCGGTGGGGCTGGCGAAGGACGTCGCCGCTCGTCTTGCGCAGCACGTGCGCGCCGCGCAGGCCGAGGCCCTGCATGCGGAGGAGTGCGAGGAGGCAGGCGGTCCCTTCGACGTATCGCGCCACGACGGGGCGGCGCCGCTCGACGACACCCACGCGCTCGTCTTCCTCACCTGCTTCGCCGGCGCCTACCAGCACGCGAGCCTGGTGTTCCGCGTCCCGCGCGACGGCAGCGGCCCGGCCGAGCGCATCACGCTCCCGGGCGGCGGCATCCGCGTGGCGGAGCGGGGCAGCGAGGACTTCGCCCTGCTCACCAGCCCCGAGTACGCCCCCGCCACCGCCACCCTCATCCACTTCGCCAAGGGCCGCGGCCTCGGCGACTGCGGGCAGGCCGTCGCCTGGCACTACGACGGCCGCGAGTTCCACCTCGCCGTCTACGCCGAGCTGACCCTCTGCGGCGGCACCGTCCCGGGCGCCTGGCCGCAGCTGTGGCGGACGGTGGATCCGAGCCCGGGCGGGCCCTGACCAGGCCGTCAGCTGCGCGGCCGGAGCGCGACGCCGGGATCCGCGAATTCCGCCACGATCGCGGGCGACATCAGGCGCCTGGCGATCCAGCCGAACACACCGCAGATCGCCAGCACGAGGCCGGCACCGAACACCATGAAGACCGTGAAGACGACCTGCATGTCCGGCGCGTCCGGCGGCATCGTCCCGAACTCCGCGCGCATCGACGACAGCATGACCATCTGCAGGACCAGCCCGCCGATGTTCCAGACGATGCCCAGCACCATCATCGCGATGAACATCCGCCGCGCCCAGTTCCTGCGCAGCAGCAGGCCGATGGCGGCAGTGAGCGTCGCGGCGGCCATGAGGAAGTAGGCGACGAAGAAGAGATGGAAGTAGCGGAACATCCACGCGAACGCCGGTGGCATGTCCGGAGGCGCCGCCTGAAGCGCGGCCTCCATCTCGCCGGTGTTGACGATCACCAGCAGCATGACGTTCTGCAGCGCGGTGATGAGCGTGCCGATGCCCGCCAGCACGATGAAGATCCACGCGACGACGGTCACGAAGGTCGAGCGCTTCTGCGCCTCGGTCATCTGTTTTCCCCCGTTGGAAGTCATTGCTCGTCCCTGCCGTGCGCCTGGCGGCCCATACCGGTGGCCGCCCCACCCGTTACAGCTTCCGGGCCCCTGGGCGATCGGGCGTATCCGCAGAGACAAGGGCTCCGTACCACCGACGGCGGCTGCGCGTCCTGCTCCTCGGCACGCGGCCGATCCTGCTCCCAGTGCGTCGGAAAGCCAACCTTGTCGCGCCGGAAGCGCATGGCGCAGACGACGGGTGTGGTGGGCTCCCCCAGCTGAAGCACGGGCAGCGTACGTGCCACGCGCCTTGACCCGGCCTTCGAGGCCGTCCTTCTAGAGTCGGGTGCGCGGCTCGCGTCGTGCCGGACGCGGCTGCGCGATGCGCGCGGCCGGGTCGGTGTTCGAACGACAACGCGCCCAGCCTGGACGGATGGCGCGCCGGCCGCTTCCGCCCGATCACCCGAAAGGAGACGACAGATGCCGCATCTTCCGCTGGCCGCGCCCGGCCACCGTGCATGGCGATGGCTGCTGCTGGCCTTGCTGACCATCGCCGGCGTGCTGGGCCTGGCGATGGTCGTGCTGGGCATCCGCCTCGTGCTGCTCGGCGGAACCGTCTACTACGCGATCGCGGGGGCGCTGCTGCTTGCCGGTGGCGTGCTGGCGTGGATGCGGCGCGAGACGATGGCGGTGTGGGCGGTGGCCGCGGCCGTCGTCGTCACCCTTGGCTGGTCGCTGCTCGAGATCCACGGCAAGGGCTGGCTGCCTGCGTGGGGCTTCGACCTGGCGGCGCGCATGGGCGTGGTGACGGTGCTGGCCGTGGGCGCCGCCGTGGCCTTGCTGTTCTGGCGGACGGCGCCCGGCCACCGGTGGCGCAGGGCCTGCCTGGCGGGCCTGGGCCTGGCGGTGATCGCGGTGGCCTTGCCCGTCGTGCTGCTGTGGGAGCGCGTGCAGGGGCCGGCGGAGGACGGGGCGCTGGCCGCCGACCCGGCCCGGCCGGGCACGCAGGACGGCGCGACCACCACCGAGTGGAGCGCGTTCGGCGGGACCAACCGCGGTCTGCGCCATTCGGCGCTCGCGCAGATCCACCTGGGCAACGTGGACAGGCTGCAGGACGCCTGGACCTTCCGCAGCGGCGACCACACCCCGGCCGAGGGCCGCGTGTTCTATTCCTCGCAGAACACGCCGCTCAAGGTGGGGGACTACCTCTACACCTGCACGCCGAGCAGCCAGGTCTTCGCCCTCGACCCCGCCACCGGCGAGGCGCTGTGGCATTTCGACCCGCAGGTGCCGGCGCGGGCGATGGAGTCGCTGTTCAGCGCCGCCTGCCGCGCCGTGGCCTATTTCGACGAGGGCGACGCGGCCGGGCAGCCGGAGCGGTTCCCGCAGACGGCCGGTGCCGAGGGATTGGTCAACACACTGCCACGGAGCGGCAGCCAGTGTCGCCGCAGGGTCTACGTCGCCACGCCCGACGGGCGCCTCGTCGCCCTCGATGCCGCGGGCGGGTTCCCCTGCCCGGGTTTCGGCACCGATGGCGTGGTCGATCTCAACGCGGGGATGGGCCTGCGGGAAACGGGCTTCGCCTCCAACACCTCGGGTGCGACGGTCGCGGGCGGGCTGCTCATCGTCGGGCAGCAGGTCAGCGACAACCAGCGCCGCGATGCGCCGTCGGGCGTGGTGCGCGCCTTCGACGCACGCACCGGCGAACTGCGCTGGGCGTGGGACGCGCTGCGCCCCGACGCCACCGCGCCGCTGGCGCCCGGCGAGATCTACCCGCGCGGCACCCCCAACGTGTGGAACGTGATCTCCGCCGACGAATCGCTCGGCCTGGCCTTCCTCGGCACGGGCAACCCCGGCGCCGACCACTGGGGCGGCAACCGCACACCGGAAGAAGACCGCTTCACCGCCGCGGTCGTGGCGGTCGACCTGGAGACCGGCGCCACGCGCTGGTCGTTCACCACCGTCCTGCACGACCTGTGGGACTACGACCTCGGCGCCCAGCCCATGCTGGTGGACGTGCCCATCGACGGCGCCATGCGCCGCGCCGTGCTGCAGGGAACGAAGGCCGGCGACCTGTTCCTGCTCGACGCGGCCACGGGCGAACCCCTGCGACCGGTGACGATGCAGCCCGTGACGCAGGAAGGCGCGCTGCCGGGCGAGTGGCTCTCTCCGCACCAGCCGCGGTCGGAGTTCTATCCCAACCTCGGCGGCCTGCCGGGGCCCGAGTCGGAACGCATCGACGGCCGGCACATCTGGGGCATGACGCCCATCGATGCCGCGCTGTGCCGCATCGGCTTCCACGAGCGGCAGTACCTGGGCATCTTCACGCCGCCCACGATCGAGAAGAAGGGCATGGTGCTGCTGCCCGGCACCATCGGCGGCATGAACTGGGGCGGCCTGGCCTTCGACCCGGTGCGCCGGATCGTCATCGCCAACTACTCGCGCCTGCCCAACATCGTGGACATGCACCCGCGCGAGGAGGTCGTGGACCGGCCGGTCGGCTCGGGCGGCGCCCGGCCCGACCAGGCGGTCGCCCCGCAGACCGGCACGCCCTTCGGCGTCAACCGGCCGATGTGGCTGTCGGCGCTCAACGTGCCCTGCCTCGCGCCGCCCTGGGGCTTCATCGCCGCCGTGCACATCGACACCGGCGAGCTGGTCTGGTCGAAGCCGCTGGGGACGGGGTTCGACGCCGGGCCGCTGGGCATCCCGATGCGCATCAAGATCCCCATGGGCACCCCGAACATCGGCGGGCCGCTCACCACCGCCGGCGGGCTCACCTTCGTCGCCGCCGCGCAGGACAACTTCCTGCGCGCGTTCGAGACCGCCACCGGCCGCCTGGTGTGGCAGGCGCGCCTGCCCGCAGGCGGGCAGGCCGGCCCCATGACCTACGAGCACGACGGCATCCAGTACATCGCCATCGCCGCGACCGGCCATGCGCGGCTGGAAACGGAGGAGGGCGACTACCTCAAGGTGTTCGCGCTCGATCCCCGCAGCCCGGACCTGACGGGGCTGCCGCCAGGCGCCGCGACGCGGGCGGGCGGGACGGACCCGGAAGACGAGGGGCCCTGACGCCGTGGGGTGCCTGCGCCTCCGTCGGCACCCCACCGGCCGACGTGGCGGTGAAAGTGAACCTGACCCTGCGGCATGACGGCGCATCGACGGCCGGGTCACGGCCGGATCACCGCGCTCGGATCACCCTGAGGCGTGCTTCCACATTCGAGGAGACCGCGATGGGAATCCTGAGGACCGCGGCCGTGGCCGCCATCGGTGTCGCCGCCTACCGTGCCTGGCAGCGGCGGCAGCCTGCCGAGCGGCCGGCGCCGCAGCCCGACGAGGGCACCGCCACACCCCCGCACGGCGACCCGCAGTTTGCCCGCCGGACCGAGGACGCCGGCCTGCCGCTGCGCACCCCGGCCCAGTCCAGCCAGGGCTTCGGCGGACCCTGAGCCCCCTGGGGCTGCTGCACCTATCGAAGCAGGCTGAGCGAACGCGGCATCGTCATCCCAGGTGCGGCTCGTTCACACACGCACGGCATGCCGATCAGACGTCATCAGACGGCGGTGTCGGCCGTGCCGCCGTCGCGTTCCGCATCAGCATCGTTGTTGTCGGTGTCGGTGTCGGAATCGGCGACCAGCGAATAGCGATACACCCTGTCGTTCAGACGCACCTCGACCTGCTCGCGGTCGCGCCGCGGCACCGCGTAAATGTCCCCCTTCCAGCCCGCAGTCATCGCCGTCATCGGATCGAGCCCGCCGAGCGAGCGGGCCTTGAGGTGCAGCACGACCGTCTCGTCGGTATAGGAGACCGCCACATCGGAGAAGAAATGCGCCGTCTGGCCGCTGCGCACGGCGGCGTAGGAGGTTCCGTCCGGGTGCGCCACCAGGAAGGCGAACTGCGTGTCGAAGTCGATGCCGCGGAGATTGGGTGGCTGCTCGTGGCGGCGCAGCCGCCGCATCCCCGGCGACGGTTCGAACATGTCCGGCCGGGTGATCGGGAAGAACTCGAGATCGGCATAGCCCGGCACCTGCACGCCTTCGAGGTGCAGGCCGCTGCCCTGCAGCACATTCGCCACGGCGTGGGTGCTGTTCATCGACGGCCGGTGGCCGACCTTGAAGCGGCTGTGCGGCTCCAGTTCCGTCGGTGGCTCCACCGGCTCGTATCCGTTGCACCCGATAAGCGCGGCTGCGGCGAGGGCGAGCAAGGCGATGCGGTGGGAGCGCAGGAACGGCATGGGCAAGAGACCTCTGGTTCGGAAGCGCCCGAAAGTCTAGCGGCGCCGGGTAACGGGGTCAGGCTCACTTCTCCGACCGGCGCGTGGGGTAACGGATGACAGGAAGTGAGCCTGAGCTGCTACTCGTTCGCGCCGTCGGAAACCGGCGGGCTGCGACCCGCGCGCAGCCCGCCACTCGGCAGGTCAGTGGCAATAGCGCGGAGGCTGTGTCCTCCGGCCCACTGCCGCCAGCATCGCCGCAGGGACTTCTTCGCTGGAAGCGATCCACTCCGCTCCGGCGCCGTACACCGCCCGCGCCTCGGCGACGCTGCCGCGCGGGTGGGGCGCATGGCCCAGGCGCTGGGCTTCCACCTCGTCGAGGATGCCGCGCAGCGCATCGGCGGCATCGCAGATCGCCTGCCCCAGCTGCGGCAGCGTCCCCTTGGCCAGTTCGTCCACCTGCCCCACGGCCATGACATCGCCATGCGCGGAGACTGTCTGGACCAGGCGGGCCAGCGCATCCACCTGCGCCAGCGTGATGCCGAAGGTGTAGCGCGCATCGCCTTCCGCGGGCGCCCCGTCCGTGGGTGCGGCCTGCATCGCCGTTGCCTGCCCGGCTGCTTCGTCCTCGTCCTCCGTGGCCCTTGGCGTCGCCTTCGCGGGCTGCAGGCGCGCCGGCCAGGCCACCTCGTCCAGCACGATGGCCACCTGCTCGGCCAGCAACTCCAGGCAGATCGCCACCTCGCCCACGCTCACCTCGGGCGCCCACTCGCGCTCCTCGTCCGCCGTGCGCGGTTGCGCCAGCTGGGAGAGGAACGCCATGTACTGCTGCAGTTTCTTCAGCCGGAACTGGCTGTCCTCCGGCAGGTAGTAGTCGGCCCTGAAGAATCCGCCTCTCATCCCCGTGCGGGTACCGTTGGCTGCGATCCA
>NZ_JBHSGG010000006.1:0-31161 GCF_042654365.1 Coralloluteibacterium thermophilum | reverse complement strand
GCCACGGCGGCGGCATCGGCCGCAGCGGCGGCGGCCTCGTCGCCCGCGGCAGCCGCGCCGGCGGCCTGGGTCGCCGCCTGCTGGGCCTCGGCAGCGGACTCTGCGGCGCTCTCGGCCGCGTTCTGGGCCTGCTGTTCGTTGCTGCACGCCGCGAGCACGAGGCCCATCGCCAGCGCGAGCAGGGTCTTGTTGATCGACATGGTGGACATCCTTGAAAGTGGGTGGCGGATGCGTGTGAAAACGCTTTCACATCATGCGATGTGCAAGGCGCCTGTCAAGCATTCCGCCCGGTTCAGACGGCCTCGATGGCGATCGCGGTGGCCTCGCCGCCGCCGATGCAGAGCGTCGCGACGCCCCGCCGTGCGCCGCGCAGGCGCATCGCCGCGACCAGCGTCACCACCAGCCGTGCGCCGGAGGCGCCGATGGGGTGGCCGAGCGCGCAGGCGCCGCCGTGCACGTTGACCTTCTCGTGCGGAATGCCCAGCTCCTTCATGGGCGTCATGGCGACCACGGCGAAGGCTTCGTTGATCTCGAACAGGTCCACGTCGCCGACAGCCCAGCCGGCCTTGTCCAGCACCTTCCGGATCGCGCCCACGGGCGCCGTGGTGAACCACTCCGGCTCCTGCGAGTGGGTCGCGTGGGCGACGATGCGGGCCAGCGGCGTCACGCCGCGGCGCTGGGCCTCCTCCTCGGACAGCAGGACGGTGGCCGCTGCGCCGTCGGAGATGCTGGACGAGCTGGCCGCGGTGATGGTGCCGTCCTTGCGGAAGGCGGCGCGCAGGGTGGGGATCTTGGCGACGTCGGAGCGGCCCGGCTGCTCGTCGGTGTCGTACTCGACCTCGCCCTTGCGGGTGGCGACCTTCACCGGGACGATCTCCTCGGCGAATGCGCCCGACTTGATGGCGGCCTGCGCGCGCCGCACCGAGGCGATGGCGTACTCGTCCTGCGCCTCGCGGCTGAAGCAGTACTTGTCGGCGCAGGCCTCGCCGTAGACGCCCATGGCCTCGCCGTTGTAGGCATCGGTGAGGCCGTCGAAGGCCATGTGGTCGACCAGCTTGCCGTCGCCGTAGCGGATGCCGCCGCGCGCGTTGAGCATGTGCGGCGCATTGGTCATGGACTCCATGCCGCCGGCCACCACCACTCCGGCCGAACCGGCCTTGATGAGGTCGACGCCCAGCATGATGGCCTTCATGCCCGAGCCGCAGACCTTGTTCAGGGTCGAGGCGCCGGTGGAGACCGGCAGGCCCGCGCCCAGCGCCGCCTGGCGCGCGGGGGCCTGGCCGAGGTTGGCCGGCAGCACGCAGCCCATGATCACCTCGTCGACGTCCGCCGCGGGGACGCCCGACTGCGCGAGCGCGGCGGCGATGGCGGTGGCGCCCAGGGTCGGCGAGGGCACGCCGGTGAACTGGCCCTGGAACGATCCGATGGGGGTGCGCTTGGCACCGGCGATGACCACGTTCTGCATGCGGAACTCCGTAGATCCCGCGGCGCGTCACCCGCGCCGGCGGTGTGAGGGGTATCGATCCATTATGCCGGCCCATGCCACCCCGCCGCGAGGGACCAAAGGGCCATTGCGCCCCGAGGGCAGCGCCGAGGGCCGCGCAGGCAACGCCCGCCCCGGCCAGCCCCGAGCCCCTTGGCCCAAGCCCCGGCCCCGGCCCCGGGCCCCAGGCCCCAGGCCCCAGGCCCCAGGCCCCAGGCCCCAGGCCCCAGGCCAAGCCAATACCCGTCCCCACCAGATTGCCCCCGACGCCGAGCCCGCGGTACAACCCGGTCGAGGCAGCGTGAAAGCGCGCCTTCCCCTTCGAGACGGACTTCGCCGGAGACACGATGAGCAGCAGCGACCCCACCACGCGCCACGCGATGCGCGCGCTGGCCCTCACCTTCGCAGCCGCGCTGACCGCCTGTGGCGGTGGCGGCGGTGGGGAGTCGATCCGGCCGACGCCGCCGATCCCCAATCCGCCTCCGCCGCCCGCACCGCCACCACCGCCGCCGAGCGGCACGCCGGAGAGCCAGCCGGCGCGCGACGGCCATCTCACCCGCACCAACGCCAACGCGGCACACGATCTCGGCTACACGGGCGCGGGCGTGCGGATCGGCATCGTCGATACCGGCGTCAACCGCAGCCATCCGGCGCTGACCGGCCGCGTCGAGGCGCCGCTGAACTACGTCGACGGACGCAGCAACGACCTCAGCGTGGGCGACGTCAACGGCCACGGCACCATGGTCGCGGAGATCGCGGCGGGCCGGGCCTACGGCCGCTTCGCCGGCGGCATCGCGCCGGATGCCACCATCGTCCCGGCGCGCATGCTGATCGACGATCCGCCGCCGCCGGACCCGGACAATCCGCCGGACCTGGGCGACGCGAGCTTCTTCTCCCGCCTGGTCGACGATCTGATGGGACGCAACGTCGACATCGTCAACAACTCCTGGAGCACCGGCTGGAGCAGGGCGAGCGTCGGCAGGCAGTTCTTCGCCGCCTACGATCCCTTCGTGAACGACTACGGCGGCCTGCTGGTCTGGGCGGCGGGCAACAGCGGGGAGGACCAGCCGTCGCAGACCGCCAGCCTCGCCACGATCTTCCCCGAACTCGAGCGCGGCTGGCTCGCCGTCGTGGCGCTCGACACCGACGACCCGACGGCCCTGGCGCGGTACTCGAATGCCTGCGGCGTCGCCATGAACTACTGCCTCGCCGCGCCCGGCAGCGTGGTGGTGGGCGGGAACGACGATCCGGGCAACTACTACGTCGTGCGCGGCACCTCGCTCGCGGCGCCGCAGGTCACCGGTGCCGCGGCGCTGGTGTGGGACGCCTTCCCGTGGTTCTCCAACGACTTGGTGCGCCAGACCCTGCTCGGTACGGCCACCGATCTGGGGGCGCCCGGCGTGGACCCGGTGTTCGGACACGGCCTGCTGGACGTGGGCCGGGCCGTGCTCGGCCCGGCGCGTTTCGACTGGGGCACGGTGACCGCGGAGTTCTCCGGCGGGACGTCGTTCTGGGAGAACGACATCTCCGGCGCCGGCGGCCTCACCAAGCGCGGCAACGGCGTGCTGGTGCTGGAGGGCGACAACAGCTACAGCGGGCAGACCCGTGTCGAGGGCGGCGTGCTGGCCGTCGACGGGCGCCTGACCGACTCGCAGGTCACCGTAGGCGCGCAGGGCGGGCTGACCGGCTTCGGCAGCGTCGGACGCGACGTGGTGAACCACGGCGTCGTCGGTGTCGGCGGCGGCGATGCCACGAACAGCGGCGACTTCCGCATCGAGGGCGACTACACGCAGGCCGCGGGTGCGCGGCTGGCGGTGGAGCTGGGCAGCCGGCTCGAGGTCGGCGGGAGCGCGACCCTCCACGGCGGCGACCTGCACGTGCTCGGCGCGCGCAGCGGCTACACGCCGTCGGGCCTGGTCAGCGTGCTGGTCGCGGCCGGCGGCGTCGACGGCCGGTTCGATGCGCTGACCCATGCCGACAACGTACTGGTGCAGGGCGGCATCATGTACGAGCCGAACGAGGTGCTGCTCTACGTCACCCACTTCAGCGCCGCCGCGCTGGCCGCGGGTGGGCAGCTCGGAGCGGCCTCGGCGGGCGCAGCCCAGCGGGTCGAGGAGGCCTTCCGGACCCTCGACGTCATGCTCGCCCGGGACGATGCACGCAGCCTTCCCGACGGCTTCCTCGCGGCGGCGGGTGCGATCCAGGGCAGCGGTGTGTCCATGGCCGCCGCGGACGCCGTCTTCGCCAGCCTCTCGGGCGAGGTCCACGGTGCCAGTGCGGCGATGACGTTCGAATCCATCGATGCCAGCACCCGCGCCCTGTCGGCACGCCTGGACCAGGTGCATGCGCGCCAGGCGCCATCGGGCGCCTGGAGCAGCACCCACGGCCTGCACGGCGGCTTCGGCCGGAGCGGCCTTGCCGGCCTCGACTTCGACCTCGACGGCTGGCTGGTCGGCAACGACATGCGCCTGGGCCAGGGCGGAGTGCTGGGCTTCGGCTTCGGCCAGTCGCAGGCGCAGTCGCAGCTCGCGGGCGGTGCCGACCGCAACCGCAGCCGCGCCAGCGAGGCGCTCGCCTATGCCGGCCTCTCGCGCGAGCGCTGGTATGCCCAGGGCAGCCTCGGGGCGGGCCGCTTCGACCACGACGTGAGCCGCTTCCTGCTGCTCGGTGCGCAGCCGGAGGGCGTGTGGACCGACTACAGCGGGCGCTTCGCCAGCGCGTACGCGGAAACCGGCTACCGCTTCGACCTCGGCGACCTGCGGCTCACGCCCTATGTCGGTACCCAGTTCGCCCGCGTGGACCGGGACGGGTTCACGGAGCAGGGCGGCGCAGGCTTCGGGCTCCGCGCGGATGCCGGCACCCTGGAGCGCTGGCAGGCCATGGCCGGCCTGCGCGCCGAGCGGACCTTCGTGCTCGCCAACGGCCGGCCCCTGCAGCTCAGTGGCCGCGCCCAGTGGCAGCAGACCCTCGATGCGCGCGGCGACGTGTTCGATGCCAGCCTCAACGCGCTCGACGACTGGCAGCCGCTGGTGGGCGTGGGACTGGCCGAGTACGGCGGCCTGTTCGGCCTCGGCCTCGCCAGCCCGCTGGCGCGCAACGCCTGGCTGTCGCTCGACTACGACCACCGCTTCGGCCAGCGGGGCGATGCCCGGATGCTGGCGGCGTCGTTTCGGTATGTCTTTTGAGTTGAAAGCGGGAATCGGGAAGCGGGAGTCGGGACCTGGGGGTAGGGAACAGGGAACAGGGAACAGGGAACAGGGAACAGGGAACGCGGCGGATTTCCGGTCGGCGGGACCTGAACCGGCTTCCGCCCTTCAGGTCCCGATTCCCGATTCCCCATTCCCGCCTTTCAGCTCTTCCCGTGAAACAACTCCCGCCCGATCAGCATCCGCCGGATCTCGTTGGTTCCGGCGCCGATCTCGTAGAGCTTAGCGTCGCGCAGCAGGCGGCCGGCGGGGTATTCGTTGATGTAGCCGTTGCCGCCGAGGGCCTGGATGGCCTCGAGCGCGACCTTCACCGCGTTCTGCGAGGCGTTGAGCAGGCAGGCCGCCGGGTCGATGCGTGAGCGGATGCCGTTGTCGAAGTCCTGCGCGACCATGTAGGCGTAGGCCCGCGAGGACTGCAGCATGGTGTACATGTCGGCGATCTTCGCCTGCATGATCCCGAAGGTGCCGATGGGCGCGTTGAACTGCTTGCGCTCGCGCACGTAGGGCAGGGCGATGTCCAGCGCGGCCTGCATGATGCCGATGGGGCCGCCCGAGAGCACCAGGCGCTCGGTGTCGAGGCCGCTCATGAGCACGCGCACGCCCTCGTTGACCTCGCCGACGCGGTTGGCGTCGGGGATCTCGCAGTCCTCGAACACCAGCTCGCAGGTGTTGGAGCCGCGCATGCCGAGCTTGTCCAGCTTCTGCGCGGTGCGGAAGCCCTTCATGCCCTTCTCGACGATGAAGGCGGTCATGCAGCGGCTGCCGGCCGGGCGGTGCGCGGTGCGCATGTAGACCAGCAGCACGTCCGCGTCGGGACCGTTGGTGATCCACATCTTGCTGCCGTTGGCGACCCACACGTCGCCCTTCTGCTCGGCGCGACAGGTCATCGAGCCCACCACGTCGGAGCCGGCGCCCGGTTCGCTCATGGCGAGCGCGCCCACCCATTCGCCGCTGGCGAGCTTGGGCAGGTACTTCGCCCGCTGCTCCGGCGTGCCGTTGTTGTGGAGGTTCTGCACGCAGAGGTTGGAATGCGCGCCGTAGGACAGGCCGACCGAGGCCGAGGCGCGCGAGATCTCCTCCATCGCGACGACGTGCGCCAGGTAGCCCATCTCCGAGCCGCCGTACTCGGCCGGCAGGGTGATGCCCAGCAGGCCCATTTCGCCCAGCTTGGCCCAGAGGTCGGACGGGAACGCGTTCTCGCGGTCGATGCGGTCGGCGCGCGGGGCGATCTCGCTCTCGGCGAAACGGCGCACCGCCTCGCGCAGGCTGTCGATCTCCTCGCCGAGGTTCATCGGGCGCATGCTGTCTCCTCCTCAGTTGTGGCGTGGCGCGCGTCTGCCGGCGCGCCTCTCGTCTTTCGTCGCGGCACCGCCGTCGCGGCCCACAAAGAACGACGCGGCCGTGGAGGCCGCGTCGTCGTGTGCGTCACTGGCCGCGCATGCGCCCCTGGAAGCGGGGCGTGCCGTTGCCCATGTGCGGCAGGCGGATCTTGCCGATGGTGGCGATGCGCTCCTCCGCCATGCGGTCGGCCGCCTTGTAGGTCGGGATGCCGTCGCGCTTGGCGATCTCGAAGATGCGGCCGAGGTTGTAGTAGATCGTGCGCATCATGCGCATGGCGCGCTCGCGGTTGTAGCCGTCGATCTCGAGCGAGACGTTCATCAGGCCGCCGGCGTTGACGGCGTAGTCGGGCGCGTACAGCACGCCGCGGCGCGCCAGTTCGTCGCCGATGGCGTCGGTGGCGAGCTGGTTGTTGGCTGCGCCGCAGATGACCTTCGCCTTGATGCGGTCGATGGTCTTCTCGTTGAGCGTGCCGCCCAGCGCGGTCGGGGAGTACACGTCGACGTCCACGTCGTAGATCTCGTCGAGGCCCACCGCCTCGGCGCCGAACTCGTCCACCGCGCGCTGCACGTTGGCCTGGTTGATGTCGGTGACGTAGACCTTGGCGCCGCGGTCGCGCAGCAGCTTCACGAACTCCATGCCGACGTGGCCCACGCCCTGCACGGCGTAGCTGTACTTGCCCACGTCCTCGTTGCCGAACTGCACGTTGAGCGCGGCCATCAGGCCCTGCAGGGTGCCGAAGGCGGTGAACGGCGAGGGATCGCCGGAGCCGCCGTGGACCTGGTGCACGCCGGTCACGAACTCGGTCTCGCGGAACACGTACTCCATGTCGTTGACGTCGATGCCGACGTCCTCGGCCGTGATGTAGCGGCCGTTGAGCGAGTTGACGAAGCGGCCGAAGGCGCGGAACAGCGCCTCGGACTTGTCGGTGTTCGGGTCGCCGATGATGACGGCCTTGCCGCCGCCGAGGTTGAGGCCCGAGACCGCCGCCTTGTAGGTCATGCCGCGCGACAGGCGCAGCACGTCGTTGAGCGCATCCTGCTCGCTCGCGTAGGACCACATGCGGGTGCCGCCGAGGGCCGGACCGAGAACCGTGTTGTGGATCGCGATGATGGCCTTCAGGCCAGCGTCCTTGTTGTGGCAGAACACGACCTGCTCGTGGCCGGTGGTGGCAAGCGTCTCGAAGATCATTGATTGCTCCGTTGCTGCGGACGCGGCGTGCGCGGCTGCGCGGCGTCTGCCTGAGGGCGGTTGTCCGCAAGCAATTGAAAGGATTGGGGTTTTCGCCGTGCCGCGGCATGGGCGGGAAATCGGCGCGCGATAGTGTAAAGCAATCGCCCGTTGCCGCGGCGACGCCGGAAAGCCGTTTCGCGCCAATCGCTTGCGTATTGTTGCGCTGCGTCCCGCAGGGCGTGCCGGGATCCGCGGGCCGCGGCGCGACGCAAGCTGCGGCGCATCATTGCGTCCGCGGCGCCCGCCGGCCCTTCGCATCGCTGCAGCGCAGTGTTGCAGGAGCCCGGCTTCTGCTGGCGGCGCGCGTCGCCATGTGGAGAGGCCCACCTCCGCTCCGACAGGAACCGCATCCATGCCCACGCTGTCCGATCCGATCGCCTTCGGCGACTTCTCCCTCCGAAACCGCGTCGTCATGGCGCCGCTGACGCGCTCGCGCGCTGCGGGCGGCGGCCGGGTGCCGAACGACCTCATGGTCGAGTACTACCGGCAGCGCGCCGGCGCGGGCCTCATCCTTTCCGAGGCGACCGCGGTCACCCCCATGGGCGTGGGCTATGCCGACACCCCCGGGATCTGGTCGGAGGAGCAGGTCGCGGGGTGGAGGAAGGTCGTCGATGCCGTGCATGCGGAGGGCGGCCTGATCGTGCTGCAGCTCTGGCACGTGGGACGCATCTCCGATCCGTCCTTCCTCGACGGGCAGGCGCCGGTGGCGCCGAGCGCGATCGCCGCCGAGGGCCACGTCAGCCTGCTGCGGCCGAAGCGCCCCTACCCGGTGCCGCGCGCGCTGGAGCTCGACGAGATCCCGGGCATCGTCGAGGCCTACCGCGTCGGCGCGGAGAACGCGAAGAAGGCCGGCTTCGACGGCGTCGAGATCCACGGCGCCAACGGCTACCTGCTCGACCAGTTCCTGCAGAGCGCGAGCAACCGGCGCACCGACGCCTACGGCGGCAGCATCGAGAACCGCGCGCGCCTGCTGCTCGAAGCGACCGATGCGGCGATCTCGGTCTGGGGCGCGGGCCGCGTCGGCGTGCACCTGGCGCCGCGCGGCGATTCGCACAGCATGGGCGACAGCGATCCCGCGGCGACCTTCGGCTACGTGGCCGAACAGCTCGGGCGGCGCGGCATCGCCTTCCTGTGCGCACGCGAGCGGCCGGGCCCGGACAGCCTCGCGCCGATGCTCAAGCAGCGCTTCGGCGGCGCCTTCATCGCCAACGAGGGCTTCGACCGCCCCACCGCCGAGGCCTGGCTGGCCGAGGGCAAGGCGGACGCCGTCGCCTTCGGGGTTCCCTTCATCGCCAATCCCGACCTCCCGGCACGCCTGGCGGCGGATGCGCCGCTCAACCCGCCGCGGCCGGAGCTGTTCTACGGCGGCGGGGCGGAGGGCTATACCGACTACCCGACGCTCGACGAGGTTGCGGCCACGGCCTGAGCCGGCACGCGCGCATGACCGACGGCAGGGGCGGGTGCCTCTGCCGGCGGACACACTCCGTCGTCCCTTCACATGGAGACGACCGCATGCGCAACCTGCTCGCGCCCGCCCTGATCGCCCTGGCCGCGCACTGCCCTCCACGGCGGCGGCCGCATCCGAGGCGCTGGCGCGCATCGAGGCCAACGCGCGCGCGACGCATTCCGACGCCGTCCTGGTGATGCGCGACGACGAGGTCCTGCTCGACCTCGACGCCCGTGCGGAGGTCGCGCCGATCGAACTGATGTCGGCGACCAAGTCCATCGTCGCGCTCGCGGTCGGCCGTCTCCTGTTCGACGGGCACCTGGCCTCGCTGGACGAGCCGGTGCATGCCTTCTTCCCCGAGTGGAGGCAGGGACGCAAGCGCGACATCACCGTGCGCATGCTGCTCGACCACACCTCGGGCCTGCAGAACGTCGGCAATACCGACCTCGAGATCTACCCGGCGCCGGACGTGGTCCGGCTCGCGCTCGCGGCCGAGCTGGAGGCCGATCCCGGCACGCAGTACGCCTACAACAACAAGGCGACCAACCTGCTGTCGGGCGTCGTCGAGCGCGCCTCCGGCGAGCGCATGGACCGCTACCTCGCCCGGACGCTGTTCGAGCCGCTGGGGATCGTCGCGGGGCCGTGGTACACGGACGAGGCCGGCAATCCGCACGGCATGGCGGGCCTGCCGCTCACCGCGCGCGACGCGGCGCGGCTCGGTCGGCTGGTGCTGGACCGCGGGCTCGCGCCCGACGGCACGCGGCTCCTCGACGAGGACTTCATCGAGGCGATGCTCGCCCCGAGCGCGCGCAGCGCCGACGTCGGCCTTCTCTGGTGGCGCATCCCGCGCTGGGAACGGTACGACTTCAACCCGGGCGCCCTGGCGGCGCTGCGGGAGCGGGGAGCGGACCCGGCCTTCGTCGAGGCGCTCGCGCCGCTGGAGGGGCAGCGCTTCGACAGTCGCGACGCCACCTTCGCCGCGCTCCAGACGCACATCGGGGGCAGCGACTGGACCGCGCGCTACGAGGAGGAGGTGTCCGGCCGCGGGTTCCGGTTCCGCGACATCTTCTCCAGCAGCCGCGGCGAGGTGGTGGCCTACCGGGCGGTCGGCTATCTCGGCCAGACCATCGTCGTCGTGCCGGAGAAGCGGCTGGTGGCGGTGCGCCAGATCGTCAACCGCCGCGAGGCGCACGTCTCGCCGCACGACGACTACCCGGGCTTCACCGCAGACGTCCTCGCACTGGCGGAGGCGCTGTAGCGGGGCGGCCCGGCCCGGGCAGCCCGGCGTCCGGATCAGCGCTGTTCGAGGTCGTGCAGCTCGATCTCGAACACCAGCGAGGCGTAGGGCGGGATCGCCGGCGGCGCCCCCTGGGCGCCGTAGGCGTCTTCCGGGGGCAGCAGCAGCCTGCGCTTGCCGCCGATGCGCATGCCGATCATCCCTTCGTTCCAGCCGCGGATGAGGCGGCGGCTGCCGATCATCATCACGAAGGGGTTCTCCGGGTCGAGCGAGGCGTCGAACTGCCGGCCCTTCTGGTCCGGCTGGGTCGGGTCGTAGAGCCAGCCCGCGTAGGTCACGGAGGCGTGCATGCCCTCCAGCGCCATGTGCCCCTCGCCGACGCGCTCGTCGATGATGGTGAGCTGGTCCACGCGCGCCTGGGCGGCGGCGGGGAGGGCGGGGATCGCGAACAGCAGGGCGGCGAGGACGAGCAGGCGGGGCATGGCGGGCGGTACTGGGTTGCGGGGAGCGGGGCAGTTTAGGGCCTGGAAGGCTGGAAGCGGGAAGCGGGAAGCGGGAAGCGGGAAGCGGGAAGCGGGAAGGGGGAAGCGGGGAAGCGGGGCAGAGGGCAGAGGGTGGGGCCGGCGGCGGGGTTGCGTTTCCGGCTGCGGGCGGGCGGCGCATCCGCGACAATGGCCGGCCTTTCCGCCTCGGCATCTCCATGAAGTTCTTCGTCTCCTGCGCCAAGGGCCTGGAATACCTGCTCGTCGACGAGCTGGTCGCGCTGGGCGCCGCGCGCGCGACCGCGACCACCGCGGGTGCCAACGTCGAGGGCGAGGCCGAGGCCGCCCATCGCGCGGTGATGTGGTCGCGCCTGGCCAGCCGCGTGCTGTGGCCGCTGGCGGACTTCGAGTGCGCCGACGAGGACACCCTCTACCGCGGCGTCAGCGCCATCGACTGGTTCATGCACCTGGCGCCGGAAGGCACGCTGGCGGTGGACGCGCACGTCTCCGGCAGCGGCATCACGCATGCGCGCTTCGCCGCGCAGCGGGTCAAGGATGCGGTGGTGGACCGCATCCGCAACGAGACCGGCGCGCGGCCCTCGGTCGACGTGGAGCATCCCGACCTGCGCCTCAACCTCGTCGTCCGCAAGGGGCGCGCCATCCTCTCGGTCGATCTCGGCGGCGGCCCGCTGCACCGGCGCGGCTGGCGCGGCGCGCAGGGCGAGGCGCCGCTGAAGGAGACCCTGGCCGCGGCCATGCTGCTGCGTGGCGGCTGGCCCGCCGTCTACGCCGACGGCGGAGCCCTGCTGGATCCCATGTGCGGTTCGGGCACCCTGCTGATCGAGGGGGCGGCCATGGCCGCCGACGTGGCGCCGGGCCTGCTGCGTCTCGGCGCCGCTCCGCCCACCGACTGGCTCGGCTTCGACCCCGCGCTGTGGACGCGCATCCGCGAGGAGGCCCTGGCGCGCGAGGCCGCGGGCCGGGCTGCGTTGCGCGCCGACGCCATCCACGGCAGCGACGCGGATCCGCAGGCCATCGCCGCGGCGCGTGCGAACGCGCAGGCGGCCGGTTTCGCCGACGCGATCGGATTCGCCGTGCGCGAGGTCGGCGCACTGCCGCCGCAGCCCGCCCGGGGCCTGGCGGTGTGCAATCCGCCCTACGATGCGCGGCTCGCCGCCGATGCGCAGCTCTATCGGCAGCTGGGCGATGCGCTGGCGCAGGCCGCGCCGGCATGGCGCGCGGTGCTGCTGTGCGGCGACGCCGACCTGGCCTTCGCCACCGGCCTGCGCGCGAAGAAGCGCTACACCCTCTTCAACGGCGCGCTGGAGTGCACGCTGATCGTCGCCGATCCGGTCCGGCCGCCGGCACGCGCGCCGCGACCGGAGGCGCCCCTGGGCGACGGCGCGCAGATGGTCGCCAACCGCCTGCGCAAGACCCTGCGCGCATCGAAGGCGTGGCGCGAGCGCGAGGGCGTGACCTGCTGGCGCGCCTACGACGCCGACCTGCCGGAGTATGCGGCCGCCGTCGATGTCTATACCGAGGACGGCGGCGCCGGACGGGTGTTCGCGCACGTGCAGGAGTACGCCGCCCCGGCGCAGATCCCGGAGGAGACCACGCGCCGCAGGCTCGGCGAACTGGTCGCCGCGGTGCGCGACGTGTTCGGGATCCCGCGCGAGCAGGTGGCGATCAAGACCCGTCGCAAGGGCAAGGGCGGCGCCAAGTACGGACGCATGGACCAGCGCGGCGAGTTCGTCGTGGTGCGCGAGGGTGGCCTGCGCCTGCGCGTGAACCTGTTCGACTACCTCGATACCGGCCTGTTCCTCGACCATCGTCCGCTGCGCCTGCGCATCGCGCGCGAGGCGCGGAACCTGCGCGTGCTCAACCTGTTCGCCTACACGGGCGCGGCCACCGCGCACGCGGCCGCGGGCGGCGCGAAGAGCACGACCACGGTGGACCTCTCCGCCACCTACCTCGGCTGGGCTGCCGAGAACCTCGCGCTCAACGGCATCGCGGGTCCCATGCACCAGCTGGTGCAGGCGGACGTCATGGCCTGGCTCGCCGCCGACCGCGGGCGCTACGACCTGATCTTCTGCGACCCGCCGACCTTCTCGAACTCGGCCAAGGCGGCCGACTTCGACGTGCAGGCCCGCCACGTTCCCCTGCTCCAGGCCGCGCTCGCACGGCTGTCGCCCCAGGGCGTGCTGATCTTCTCCAACAACTTCAGGCGCTTCCGCTTCGACGAAGCGGCCTTCGCCGGCATCGCCGAGGTCCGCGAGATCAGCGCCGAGACGATCCCCCCGGACTTCGCCCGCGACGCGCGCATCCACCGCGCCTGGGAGCTGCGGCGGGTGGTGTGATCCTTCGAGGAGCGGGGGACGGGGAGCGGGGAGCTGAAAGCGGGAAGCGGGAAGCGGGAAGCGGAGGGAGGCACGACCGCGCATCCTCACCCCATTTCGCTCTTTCCCGAGGTGGCGCGCTGCGCGTTCACCCCCATCCCCGCCTTCCCCCGCAGGCGGGGGAAGGAGCCGGTCGCGCGAGCGTGGAGCTGCTTGCGTCATGGCGGACCTCCCACGGGACGTACCCTCTCCCGCCGAAGCGCAACCCGCTCCCTCCCTCGCGGACAAGCGGGGGAGGGTTGGGGTGGGGGCGCTTTCCAGCGAGAAGCGAGACATGAGGAGTGAGGCACGAGGGAGGAGCAAACTGCCCGCCTCGTTTCTCATGCCTTTCTGTTCACTCCTCAAGCAGCGCGCTGCGCGCGTTCACCCCCATCCCGGCCTTCCCCCGCAGGCGGGGGAAGGAGTCGACCGCGTCAACGTGAAGGTCCTCTCCCGTACTGGTTTCGGATGAGCACGGCGCCTCCCGCCGAAGCGCGAGCGGCTCCCTCCCCCGCGGACAGCGGGGGAGGGTTGGGGTGGGGGCGCTTTGGGCGGGGAGCTGGCGTTGACGCGGAAGCATGATCGCGCCCCTCGTTTCTCACTTCCCTCCACTCACTCCTCAGGCAGCCCTCGGCAGCGTCCCCGCCTGGTACATCGACAGCACGTGCCCGTCGGGGTCGGCGAAGTCCGCGGTCCAGCCGCCGGGCGCTTCGCTCACCGGCGTCACGATGGGCACGCCGGCGCGCGCCAGCGCTTCGACGACCGTGTCGATGCCGCCCTCGGCGAGGTCGAACACCACCACGGGCGAGTTGCCGGGCGACGTCTCGCCCTGGAAGAACAGCACCTCCACGCCGCCGTCGAGCACCGCCAGCAGGAAGTCGCCGTTGGTGTGCGCGTCGCCCGCCTGGCGGACGAGCGGCAGGCCGATGCGGTCGCGGTAGAAGGCCTCGCTGCGGGCGAGGTCGGCGACGTTGAAGACGATGGCGCCGATGCGCGGCTTGGGAATCATGGTCTGGCTCTCCTTGGGGCCGCGGCGCCCGCGCGGGATCGCGGGGCGGGGCGGCGGATGTCAGTTGCCGCGAGGGGCCGGAACGTGAGCGCGCACGAGCAGTGGATGCCCGTCGGGATCGAGCGTCGCCAGCCGCGCCTGCGGGCGTTGCTGCAGGAGGCCGCGCAAGGCGCGGCGCAGCAGCCCGAGCGCGCGCACGTCCGTGGGCGCCTCCGCGGCGACGAGGCCGCGCCCGGCGTCGTCCGCCGTCCAGGCGTTCCAGGCGCGCCTGAGCGCGGAGAGCCGCTGGCGCAGCGCGACATCGCGCAGGCCGAGGAGATGGGCGATTTCTCCACGGCCGTAGCCGGCCGAGAGCAGGACCGCCACCTGGCGCTGGGCGCGCGGCAGGCGCTCGACGAAGGCCCAGGGCGGACGCCGCGGCGCCGGCGCTCCCGGTGCAGGAACGACGCTGGCCTCGCGTGCGCGGCGGCGCGCGGCGGTGCGCGCGAGGAAGGCGGCGCGCCGGCGGAGGACGCCGTGCATCCATGCGCGTCCGCTCGGCTGGGCGAGGTCGTGGCGGCCCACGCGCACGGCCTCCAGCAGCGCGTCCTGCAGCAGGTCCTCGGCGTCCTCGCGGCCGGTGCCATAGCGCCGCGCGCAGGACAGCAGCTCGGCATAGACGGCGGGGGAGAGACGGGCGCGCATCCGCCGACTGTAGCGGCGCACCGCGGGGCGCGTCAGCCGTCCTCAGTCCGCCGTCGCGGCGCGCCGCGAGGCCAGGCGGTCGGCGAGGCGGGTGGGTTCGGGCAGGCGGTAGCGGGTCAACGCCCGCACGACGCGGTCGAGGGCATCGCGCATGGAGACGCGGTGGCCGGGCGAGACCACCAGGGGCCGGCAGGCCCGCTTGCTGCGCAGCACCCAGCCGATCTGCTCGCCCTCGTGTTCCAGCGGCACGTGCGCGCCGGGCTCGTCCCGGAGCGGCCCGTGGTCGCCGCAGAGGATGCTCTTGGCCACGCCGATGCAGGGCAGGCCGGTGGCCACGCCGAAGTGCGCGGCGATCCCGAGCCGCCGCGGATGGGCGATGCCGTGGCCGTCGACGAAGGCGAGGTCTGGCACCGCGGGCAGACGGCCCAGCGCCTCGACCAGGGCCGGCAGTTCGCGGAACGAGAGCAGCCCGGGAACGTAGGGCATGCGCGTCGGCACCCGGACCAGCGCCTCGGCGAGCGGCTGCAGGCTGTCGGCGTCGAGCAGGACCGCCGCGGCCCGGGTGATGCTGCCGCCGTCCTCGAAGCCGACGTCGAAGCCGGCGAGCGTCCGCAGCGCGGGTCCGGGCGGGGTTTCCAGCGCGACGCGTGCGGCGAGGTCCACCTGCAGGCGGCGGGCGTCGCGGATGGTGCCGTCCCAGCCGGCCAGCGCGGGGTGCGTCTCGTAGCGTTTCATCGGCGGGGAGCATCCCATCCGCGATGCAGGAGCGAGTGAAGAGGAGGGGGAACCGGCGGGCATGGCGATGCCCTTCCTCGTGTCCCGTCCGCTGCGCCGAGCCGCTGCCGGGAGGCAGGCTGTCGCCGCCTCAGAGCGTGGCGATCTCGGCTGGTTCCCGCAGCAGGTGTTCCGGCGACGCCGCCTCCAGGGTGCGGGTGTCGGCGTAGCCCCAGGCCACGGCGGCGAACGGCAGCCGCACCGCCCGGGCCGCCTCCACGTCGCGCAGTTCGTCGCCGACGTAGATCGCATCGGTCGGCTCCACGCCCGCGCGCCGGAGCAGGCCGCGCAGGCGCCGGTGCTTGCCGAACAGCGAGCTGCCGCACTCGGCATGGGCGAACAGCGACCACAGCGGATCACCGAGCACGCTGCGCACGTTGTCCGGCGCGTTCGAGGTGACGATGGCCAGGGCCACACCGCGCGCGTGCAGGGCATGCAGCGCCTCGGCGACGCCCTCGAACAGCCGCACCTCGTGGATGCGCTCGGCCATCAGCCGGTGCATGCGCGCCATGATCTGCGGCGCCTTCCACATCGGCACGCCCAGGTGCCGCATCAGCGCCCTGGGCTCCATGCCGCGCAGGCGTTCGAGGTCGTCGTGCTCGATCGGCATGAAGCCGTATTCCAGGGCCACCACGTCGAGCAGGTCGAGCACGAGCGGAAACGAATTGGCGAGGGTGCCGTCGAAGTCGAAGGCGACCAGCCGATAGGGTCCGTGCGTGCGACCCATCCGCCTCAGCCTCCCACGCCGTAGTGGGTCGGGGCGCCGGGACCGACCGGCAGGCCCAGCCCGAACACCCAGAGGAAGAACAGCGCCGTCCAGCCGAAGAAGAACACGACCGAGTAGGGCAGCATCATGGCGATGAGGGTGCCGACGCCGAGGTCGCGCTGGTAGCGCGCGGCGAAGGCCATGATCAGGCCGAAGTAGCTCATCATCGGCGTGATGACGTTGGTGACCGAGTCGCCGATGCGGTAGGCCGCCTGGATCACCTCCGGGCTGTAGCCGACCAGCATCAGCATCGGCACGAAGATGGGCGCGGTGACCGCCCACTGCGCCGAGGCCGAGCCGAGCGACAGGTTGATCAGCCCGCACATCGCGATGAAGGCGAAGAACACCAGCGGCCCGGTCAGCCCGATGCCCTGCAGCAGGTCCGAGCCCACCACCGCGAGCACCTGGCCGAGCTGGCTCCAGTTGAAGAAGGCCACGAACTGCGCCGCGAAGAACACCAGCACGATGTAGAGGCCCATCGTGCCCATCGACTTCGCCATGGCGGCGATCACGTCGCGGTCGTTGCGGAACACGCCGGTCAGCGCGCCGTAGACGATGCCGGGCACGGCGAAGAACACGGCGACCAGCACGACGATGCCGGTGAGGAAGGGACGCAGGCTGCCGAGCGTGTCGTCCACGCCCGGCAGGCGCAGCCAGCCGCCCTCGGGCACCACCAGCGCGGCGATCAGGATCGCCATCCCGGCGGCGGCCAGCCCGGCCCAGCGCAGCGCGCGGCGCTCCGGTGCCGACAGCGGATCCATGCTCACCGCTTCGGCGTCGGGATCCAGCTGCCTGGGGTCGTAGGGACCGAGCTTGGGCTCCACGATGCGCGCCGTGACGAACCAGCCCATCAGCGTGACCGCGAAGGTGCTGGCGATCATGAAGTACCAGTTGACCGCGGCATGCACCTCGTAGGCCGGGTCGATGAGGCGCGCCGCCTCCTGCGTGATGCCGGCGAGCAGCGGGTCGACCGTGCCGATCAGCAGGTTGGCGCTGTAGCCGCCGGAGACGCCCGCGAAGGCGGCGGCGAGGCCGGCCAGCGGATGCCGGCCCAGGGCGTGGAAGATGGCCGCGGCGAGCGGGATCACCACCACGTAGCCCATTTCCGAGGCCGTGTTGGAGAGGATGGCGGCGAACACCACCACCACGGTCACGAGGTTCTTCGGCGCGCCCAGCACCAGCGACTTGATCGCCGCGGCCAGCAGGCCGGAGCGTTCGGCGATGCCCACCCCGAGCATGGCGACCAGCACCGTGCCCAGCGGCACGAAGCCGGTGAAGTTGGTCACCAGGTTGGTGACGATGCGGCGCAGGCCCTCGGCGTCGAGCAGGCTGATCACCCGGATCACCCCGTCGGCCGCGCGTCCCGCCGTGCCCTCCGGTCGTGGATCCGGCACGCTCACCCCCAGCGCACCGAGCAGCCCGGACAGGAGCACGATGAGCAGGGCCAGCAGGGCGAACAGCGTGACCGGGTGCGGCAGCAGGTTGCCGAGCCATTCCACGGTGTTGAGCAACCGCGTGGTCCAGGTCGGCGAGGAGGTGGGCGCGGTGGGGCTCGCGTCCTTCTGCGTCATCGTCACATCCGCTGAGGGCAGCAGGCGAGTCTAGCAAAGGCGTCGCGCGATGCCGTTGCGCGCTGCGGCGGACTCAACCGGAGCGGGCAGCCACCGCGCCGAAGCCGATCCACACCAGCGCCAGGCCCAGCAGCACGCTCAGTCCGACGTAGGAACCCGCCACCAGCCATTCGCCGCGCCGGAGCAGATGGAGCGTTTCCAGCCCGAAGGCCGAGAACGTGGTGAAGCCGCCCAGCAGCCCGGTCATCAGCAGCAGGCGGGTCTCGGCCGAGAACAGCCCGTAGCGCTCGCCCGCGCCCGCGAGGAGACCGATGGCGAGGCAGCCCGCGAGGTTCACGACGAACGTGCCCAGCGGAAAGCGCCAGGACACCGTGTGGTGCAGCACCCAGCCCGACAGCGCGAAACGCGCGGCCGAACCCAGGGCGCCGCCCAGGGCGACCAGGCCGAGCGAGGGAAGCGTGGGAGACATGCGCGGATTCCGGCGGTCGGGGCGGTCAAGCCTAGCGGGCGACGGGTGGTGTTCGTGAGGGTGGCGGTGCGGCCGAGGCAGCCGGGCCCCCCTCGGTTCCCTCGCCCGGACAGCGGGGCAATGGTGTTGCAGGCTGGAGCGATGGATCAGGAGCGAAGCGCGAGCACGCGGCGGGTGAGTCTTTTGTTTGTTGCTCGTTTCCGCCCACACCTCGAGCAGCGCGCTGCGCGCGCCTCACCCCCATCCCGGCCTTCCCCCGCAGGCGGGGGAAGGGGCCTGGTTGCGGAGGAGTGAGGGATTGAGGAGTGAGAACGAAAGAAAGCACGACTGCGTTCCTCATTCCTCCCACTCACTCCTCAAGCCCGACCAGCTCCCTCCCCCGCGGACAGCGGGGGAGGGTTGGGGAGGGGGCGCTTTTCGGCGAGGAGCGAGAGATGAGGAGTGAGAAACGAGTGAGGCGCGACAGCTTGCCCTCGTTCTTCTCCAAGCACTCCTCAGCAGCGCGCTGCGCGCGTTCACCCCATCCCAGCCTTCCCACGCAAGCCCGACCGGCTCCCTCCCCCGCGGACAGCGGGGAGGGTTGGGGAGGGGCGCTTTTGCTTTGCTCTGCCCAAGCCCCAAGCCCCAAGCCCCAAGCCCCAAGCCCCAGGCCCAGCCCCTCACCTCCCCAGCGCGATCGCCAGGGCCACCACGCAGGCGAGGCCGGCGCCGAGGAGGAAGGCGGGCCAGGGGAGGGTGTCCGGCAGTCCCGCGGCGGTCCGTGCCTGCCGCACCGGCGCGGATCGCAGCAGCCGGTAGACGACCCCGAGCAGCACGAGGTGCGCGAGGCCGCGCAGCAGCGGCACGCCGTCCACCGCGAAGTCCGTGCGCAGGGCGTCGATCCACACCGCCGGCGGTTTCAGGACGGGCAGCAGCACGGCGAACACCGCGATGCCGAAACCGATGCCGAACGCGGCGTACCACGTCGCGGCGCGTGCCCCGGCGAGGCTGCGGCGCAGCAGCCACAGCCCGAGCGCGGCGCCGACGAGCTCGACCAGGATGCCCGGGACCGGCGAGCGCCCCGCCGGCGGAAGGGCGAGCGCGAAGCCGATGTTGACCAGCGCCACGACCACGAGCACTGCGCCGGCGAGGCGCAGTTTGCGGGCGGCGGCCTGCGACGGGAGGGTCGGACTCATGCCGGGCAGGCGCCGGAGCGCCGGGGAGGGGAGGACGGATCGCACATCCGCACGATTGTAGGCGTGCGGGTTGCGTGGGGTTGACCTCGAGCGCACTCGAGGTTCGAGACTGCGCCGGTCGATCCGCGGAACGTCACGTCGCGACGGCGGCCGCTCAGCCCCCGGCTGGCAGACTATGCGGTCCCCTTGCGGACGCCCCGCGGTCCGGCCGTCCCGCGTCCCTTCTTCCGCCCCGGAGAGCCCATGTTCCGTTGGTTCGAACGCCGCCTCGACCCCTTCCCCGCGCTGCCGGCGACCCAGCCGCCGCGCGGCCTGGTCGCCTTCTGCCGCCACTACACGCGCGGCGCCGGCCCCTGGCTGCTGGCGATGGCGGTCCTCGGGGCCGCCATCGCGGTGGGCGAGGTCGCCGTCTATGCCTACCTGGGCTCGCTGGTGGACCGTCTCGCCGAGCACGGGCCCGAGGGCTTCCTCGCCGCGGAGGGGCGCACCCTGCTCGGCATCGGCGTCGTCGTCCTGCTGGGTCTGCCGCTGGCCATGCTGCTGAGTTCGCTGGTGATCCACCAGACCCTGCTCGGCAACTTCCCGATGCGCATCCGCTGGAACGTGCACCGCTACCTGCTGCGGCAGTCCATGAGCTACTTCCAGGACGAGTTCGCCGGACGCATCGCCACCAAGCTGATGCAGACCTCGCTCGCCGTGCGCGAGACGGTGATCAAGCTGCTCGACGTCGGCGTCTACGTGCTGGTCTATCTCGGCGGCGCGCTCGCGGTCGCGGCCAGCGCGGACTGGCGGCTGATGCTGCCCTTCGTCGCCTGGGCGGTCTGCTACGCGGCGCTGATGAGCTACTTCGTGCCGCGCCTGAGCCGTGTCGCGACGACCCAGGCCGATGCGCGCTCGGTGATGACCGGCCGCATCGTCGACAGCTACACCAACATCGCCACGGTGAAGCTGTTCTCGCACTCCCAGCGGGAGCAGGCCTACGCGCGCGACGCGATGGACGGCTTCCTCGTCACCGTGCATCGCCAGATGCGCCTGGCCACCGCCTACAACGCGCTGAACTACCTGCTCAACATGCTGCTGCTGTTCGCGATCGCGGCGCTCGGCATCTGGCTGTGGCGGCAGGGCGCGGTGACCACCGGCGCGATCGCGGTGGGCATCGCCTTCGCGCTGCGCATCCTCGGCATGTCGCAGTGGATCATGTGGGAGATGTCCGCGCTGTTCGAGAACATCGGCACGGTGCGCGACGGCATCGGCTCGATCTCGGTGCCGCCCACCGTGGAGGACGCCCCCGGCGCGAAGGCGCTGCCGCCGGTGCGCGGCGCGATCGACTTCGAGGGTGTCGGCTTCCACTACGGCAAGGGCAGCGGCGTGATCGAGCGGCTGGACCTGCACGTGCGCGCCGGCGAGCGCATCGGCCTGGTCGGGCGTTCCGGCGCGGGCAAGTCCACCCTCGTGAACCTGCTGCTGCGCTTCCACGACCGCGAGTCCGGGTCGATCCGCATCGACGGCATCGACATCGCGACGGTCACCCAGGAATCGCTGCGCGCGCAGATCGGCATGGTCACCCAGGACACCTCGCTGCTCCATCGCTCCGTGCGCGAGAACATCCTCTACGGCCGTCCCGACGCGACCGAGGCCGAGATGATCGAGGCCGCCAGGCAGGCCCGTGCGCACGACTTCATCCTGGAACTGGTCGACGCGCAGGGCCGCCGCGGCTACGACGCCCACGTCGGCGAGCGCGGCGTGAAGCTCTCCGGCGGGCAGCGCCAGCGCATCGCCATCGCCCGGGTGCTGCTCAAGAACGCGCCCATCCTGGTGCTGGACGAAGCGACCTCGGCGCTGGACTCGGAGGTCGAGGCCGCGATCCAGGAGAACCTGGCCACCCTGATGCAGGGCAAGACCGTCATCGCCATCGCGCACCGGCTCTCCACCATCGCCGCGATGGACCGCCTGATCGTGATGGAGCAGGGCCGTATCGTCGAGGAGGGCACGCACGCCCGGCTCGTCGCCGGCGACGGCATCTACGCCCAGTTGTGGCGCCGCCAGTCCGGCGGCTTCATCGACCCGGGCGTGGTCGCGGAGGCCGAGGTGGTGGACTGAGGAGTGAGTGAAGAGAAGTGGGGAGCGAGGGACGGGCAACCGCCTTCTGCGTTTCTCACTCCTCATGGTTCGTTCCTTGCCAAGAGCGCCCCCACCCCAACCCTCCCCCGCTGTCCGCGGGGGAGGGGGCTGATCGGGTTGGAGGAGTGAGAAACGAGGCCGGGCCACGGCGCTTTCCCTACGTTTCGCACTTCTCATGTCTCACTCCCCGCCCAAGAGCCGCTCCTTCCCCCCGCCTGCGGGGGGAAGGCCGGGATGGGGGTGAGCGCGTGCAGCGTGCATGGGCTGTGCGGGGCGCGAGGTGGAGGCGTAGCGCCGATGTAGTCCACGCGTCCGGACACGGCGACCTGCCTGCAACCCCGTAGGAGCGGCTTCAGCCGCGACCTGGGGACCTCGGTGCAGAAGACCGATCGCGGCTGAAGCCGCTCCTTCCCCCGCCTGCGGGGGAAGGCTGGGATGGGGGTGAGCGCGCGCAGCGTGCATGGGCTGTGTGGGGGTGCAAGGTGGAGGCGTAGCACCGACGTAGTCCACGCGTCCGGACACGGCGACCTGCCTGCAGCCCCGTAGGAGCGGCTTCAGCCGCGACCTGGGGACCTCGGTGCGGAAGACCGATCGCGGCTGAAGCCGCTCCTACGGCCCGCGGGCGTTCAAGGCCACCATCAGCGCGCGGGCGCACTTGATGCGGGCCTGGGCGTCGGGCAGGTCCATCTTCAGGCGCAGCTTCCCTCGCCCAAGAGCCGCTCCTTCCCCCGCCTGCGGGGGAAGGCCGGGATGGGGGTGAGCGCGCGCAGCGTGCATGGGCTTGCGGGGTCGCGAGGTGGGAGGCGTAGCGCCGACGTAGTCCACGCGTCCGGACACGGCGACCTGCCCTGCAACCCCGTAGGAGCGGCTTCAGCCGCGACCTGGGGACCTCGGTGCGGAAGACCGATCGCGGCCGAAGCCGCTCCTACGGCCCGCGGGCGTTCAAGGCCGCCATCAGCGCGCGGGCGCACTTGATGCGCGCCTGGGCGTCGGGCAGGTCCATCTTCAGGCGCAGCTTCCCTCGCCCAAGAGCCGCTCCTTCCCCCGCCTGCGGGGGAAGGCCGGGATGGGGGTGAGCGCGCGCAGCGTGCATGGGCTGTGCGGGGCGCGAGGTGGAGGCGTAGCGCCGACGTAGTCCACGCCTCCGGACACGGCGACCTGCCTGCAACCCCGTAGGAGCGGCTTCAGCCGCGACCTTGGGACCTCGGGCGGAAGACCGATCGCGGCTGAAGCCGCTCCTACGGCCCGCGGGCGTTCAAGGCCACCATCAGCGCGCGGGCGCACTTGATGCGCGTCTGGGCGTCGGGCAAGTCCATCTTCAGGCGCAGCTTCGTCGGGCCGTCGAGCTGGTAGGCCTTGGGCTGCTGCTGGACGAGCTTGATCACCGCCATCGGGTCCACGTTCGGCTTCTCGTCGAAGACCACGCGCCCGCCGTTCTCGCCGAGGTCGATCTTGCGGATGCCCAGCCGGTCCGCATCGAGCTTCAGCTCGGCGGCGGCGAACAGGTGCTTGACCGGGTCCGGCAGCAGGCCGAAGCGGTCGATCATCTCGACCTGCAGCTCGTGCAGGCCCTGGCTGTCCCTGGCGCTGGCGATGCGCTTGTACAGGGTGAGGCGTGCGTGCACGTCGGGCAGGTAGTCGTCCGGGATCAGCGCAGGCACGTGCAGCTCGACCTCGGCACCGTGGTCGATGTCGGTGTCGAAGTCCGGGATCTTGCCGCGCTTGATCGACCGCACCGCGCGCTCCAGCAGCTCGGTGTAGAGGCTGAAGCCGATCTCGGCGATCTGGCCGGACTGGCCCTCGCCGAGCAGCTCGCCGGCGCCGCGGATCTCGAGGTCGTGCGTGGCGAGGGTGAAGCCCGCGCCCAGCTCCTCGAGCGAGGCGATGGCCTCCAGCCGCTTCTCCGCGTCCGCGGTCATGGCCTTGCGGTCGGGCACCACCAGGTAGGCGTAGGCGCGGTGGTGGGAGCGCCCGACGCGCCCGCGGAGCTGGTGCAGCTGCGCCAGGCCGAAGCGGTCGGCGCGATTGATGACGATGGTGTTGGCGTTCGGGTTGTCGATGCCCGACTCGATGATCGTGGTCGAGACCAGCACGTTGAAGCGCTGGCGGTGGAAGTCGACCATCACCGCCTCCAGTTCGCGCTCGGGCATCTGCCCGTGGGCGAAGCGGATGCGCGCGTCCGGCACCAGTTCGCCCAGCTCGCGCGTCATGCGCTCGATGGACTCGACCTCGTTGTGCAGGAAGTAGACCTGCCCGCCGCGCGCCAGCTCGCGCTGGAAGGCTTCCTTCAGCATCCCGCTGTCCCACGGGGTGATGAAGGTCTTGACCGCGGTGCGGTGCGCCGGAGGCGTGCCGATGATGGACAGCTCGCGCAGGCCCGACATCGCCATGTTGAGCGTGCGCGGGATCGGCGTGGCGGTCAGGGTCAGCAGGTGCACCTCGGCGCGCAGGGCCTTCAGCGCTTCCTTCTGGCGCACGCCGAAGCGCTGCTCCTCGTCCACGATGACCAGCCCGAGGTCCTTGAAGCGCACGTCCTTCTGCAGCAGGCGGTGGGTGCCGACGATGACGTCGATCTGCCCGGCGGCGAGCTTGTCCAGCTCCGCCCTGATCTCCTTGGTGCTCTTGAAGCGCGACAGCACCTCGATGCGGATCGGCCAGTCGGCGAAGCGGTCGCGGAAGTTGCGGTAGTGCTGCTCGGCCAGCAGCGTCGTCGGCACCAGGATGGCGACCTGCTTGCTGGCGGTGGCGGCCACGAAGGCCGCGCGCACCGCGACCTCGGTCTTGCCGAAGCCCACGTCGCCGCAGACCACGCGGTCCATCGGCAGCGAGCTCTGCAGGTCGCGGATGACCGCCTCGATGGCGGCGAGCTGGTCGGTGGTCTCCTCGAAGGGGAAGCCCGAGGCGAACTGCTCGTACATGCCGCGGTCGAAGTCGAGCGCCAGCCCGGCGCGGGCCTGGCGCTTGGCCTGGATCTCGAGGAGTTCCGCGGCCACGTCGCGCACCTTCTCGGCAGCGCGCTTCTTGGCCTTCTCCCAGGCCTCGCCACCGAGCGAGTGCAGCGGCGCGGTCTCCACCGACGCGCCGGAGTAGCGGCTCACCAGGTGCAGTTGCGCCACGGGCACGTAGAGCTTGTCGCCCTTGGCGTACTCGATCTCGAGGTATTCCGCGGGCGTGCCCCCGGCGGCCAGCGTGATCAGCCCGCGATAGCGGCCCACGCCGTGGTCGGCATGGACGATGGGCGCGCCCTCGGACAGCTCGGTGAGGTCGCGGATGATGGATTCGGGGTCCCGCCCCGCGCGCCGGCTGCTGCGCCCGCGCGGCCCCGTGGCGCGCTCCGGGAACAGCTGGCGCTCGGTCAGCACGGTGAGCGGCGGCGCGGTGAGCGCGAAGCCCTCGTCGAGCGCCGCGGCGGTGATCGCGAAGCGGGTCTCGCCGCCGACGAAGGCCGGCCAGTCCGCGAGCGTCTCAGGGTAGAGCTCCGCCGCGTGCAGCTGCTCGGTCAGCGCTTCGCGCCGGCCGGGCGAGTCCGCGGCGATCAGCACGCGCCCGGGGTAGGCGGAAAGGAAGGACTTCAGCGCCGCGGCCGGCGCCTCGTTCTTGCCCGCGATGGGAACGTTCGGCGCGGGCTGCAGGCCGAGCGGCAGGGCGTCCTTGGCGCGTGCGTGGTTCGCGCCGCAGACCTCGATGCGCGGCAGCCGGTTGAGGCGCTCGCGCAGTGCGTCCGGCGGCAGGAACAGCTCGGCGGGCGGCAGCACGGGCCGCTCGATGTCGTGCCGGCGCTGTTCGTAGCGCGCGGCGGTCTGGGCCCAGAACGCCTCGGCCGCCTCGCCCACGCCCTCCGTCAGCACCACCAGCGGGTCGTTGCCGAGGTAGTCGAAGAGGGTGGAGGTCGCGTCCTCCGCATCGCCGCCGCGCGGCGGATCGAAGAACAGCGGCAGGTAGTACTCGATGCCGGCGGGCGCGCTGCCCTCCCGCAGGTCCTGCAGCAGCGGCGAGCGGCGCAGGTCGATGTCGAAACGCTCGCGCAGGCGTTCGCGGACGCGTTTCGTGGTGGCCTCGTCGAGCGGGAACTCGCGCGCCGGCAGCAGGCGCACCGCGTCCACCGTCTCCTGCGAGCGCTGGGTCTCGGGATCGAAGCTGCGGATGGAGTCGATCTCGTCGTCGAGCAGCTCGATGCGGTAGGGCGTGATGGTGCCCATGGGGAAGAGATCGAGCAGGGCGCCACGCACCGCGAAGTCGCCCGGGTCGAGCACCTGCTGCACGTTGCGGTAGCCCGCGGCCTGCAGGCGGGCCTTCTCCGCATCGAGGTCGAGCCGCGCGCCGCGCCGCACGTCCAGCGCGTTGCCCGCCACGAAGCGCACCGGCGCCAGGCGCTGCATCAGCGTCGCCGCAGGCACCACCAGCACGCCCGCCTTGGCGGACGGCAGTGCGTAGAGCGCCGCGATGCGCTGCGAGACCACGTCCGGGTGCGGGCTGAACAGGTCGTAGGGCAGGGTTTCCCAGTCGGGGAACTGCAGCACGGGCAGCGACGGGTCGTCGCCGATGAAGGCGCGCAGGTCGTCCTCGAGCTGGTTGGCCGAATGGGTATCGGGAGCCACGACCAGCAGCGGGCCGCGATGCGCCCGGGCCGCCTCGGCCAGCATCAGCGCCAGCGCACTCGCGGCCGCCGGCGCCTGCCAGTACGCGCGCTGCTGGCCCGCGCGCGGCAGGGGAGGAGAGGGGAGCGGGGAGGTCTTCATGAAGCGGTGCAGTTTAGCGCGGGGCACCCCTGCATGGGCCGTGGGGACGAGGAATGGCAGTCCGCTCAGCGCGCCCGTTCCCTGCGCCGCCGCCCGCGATGCGGGTGGCCGCCATCACCGTCATGCCGCGCCGTTCCTGTCGCCCGGCTCCTTTTCCGTCATGCCGCGCCCATCCTCGTCATTCAGCTCCATGCTTGTCATCGAGCGGCAGCGAGACGCTGCGGGCAACACCCTCTGCCACCTCCGTGATGCAGCCTTCCGCCCTGCTACGTATGCGTCCATCGGACTCCGCACTCCGCGGCCTCCGCGGTTCAGTACATGTGTATAGATTCGTGTCGTGGCGACATCCTTGTGACCCGGCAATTCCTCGATGGTGCGGATGTCGCAGCCGTCCTCCAGCAGGTGGGTGGCGAAGGAGTGGCGCAGGGTGTGGCAGGAGGCCGGCTTCGCGATGCCCGCGCGGTGTACCACCGTCTTCATCCGCCGCTGTACCGCCGACTCGTGCAGATGATGGCGCCCGATCCGCCCGCTGCGCGGATCCATGCTCGGCCGTGACGCCGGAAACACGTATCGCCATGCCGATTCGCTCGCCGTCGCCGGACATTTGCGCGCGAGTGCGTCCGGAAGCCAGACCGTGCCGAAGCCAGTGGCGAGGTCGCGCGCATGGGTCTGCCGCACCTCCGCCAGCCGGATCAGCAACGGCTCGACGAGCCGTGCCGGCAGCACGGTGTGCCTGTCCCTGTCGCTTGCCGTTGCGCACCGTCAGCTCGCGTCGGACGAGCTCCACGCCCTTGATCCGCAGCCGCAGGCATTCCAGCAGGAGCAGGCCGCTGCCATACAGCAGGCTCGCGACGAGCCATTCCGCACCGTCGAGTTCGGCCAGTACCGCCGCCACCTCGTCGCGCGTCAGCACCGTCGGTACGCGCTGCGGCCGTTTCGCGCGCTGTATGCCGTCGAGCCAGGGCAGCTCCCGTTCGAGCACTTCGCGATACAGGAAGAGCAGTGCCGAGAGTGCCTGGTTCTGCGTGGAGGCCGATACGCGGCCATGGACCGCCAGCTCCGTCAGGAAGGCCTCCACCTCCGGTGCGCCCATCGACGCCGGGTGCCGCTTGCCGTTGGCCAGGACGAAGCGCCGGATCCAGCAGATATAGGCCTCTTCCGTCCGCGGCGAAAGCCCGAGCCGCCGCACGCGCGCACGGACCCGGTCAAGAAGGCGCGGGGCCCGGGGCACGGCGCCGCCCCCGGGGCGTGGGTCATCGTGCTGAGCAGCAGTCTCGTCCATGGGCGCCATCCTGGCCAGGGAAAGACTGCGAGCTTAGGCTGCAGGATTAGGCCGCGGGAGCGCTGCAGGCCGTTGATAGGGGGAGGGATTTTCCTACTGCCTTGCAGTAGTGAAGTGGGTTAGGCTGCAGAACTAGGCTGCACTTCGCAGTCGAATAGGTGTTAGCTGTCTATGGAAGACTCACTTAAACCCAGCGTCAATGGATTCGCAGCCGACCCGTTTGGCTACAGCGCACTCGCATGGCACAAGTGGGGTCTGCTGGCCACGGCGAATGGACACCCTATTGATATATCCAAGCCGCCAACCATCACAGATTTGAAGAACCCAGTCCTCTGGCTCAGCCATGCCCACGCGCTGTCAGAGGCCGCAGTTCACCTGGTGAGAAATCCACCGAGCTTTGACAGCTTTCCACAAGAGCTGAGAACCATCTGTCATAGCCAGTACCACGCGGTAGCTCTAATGCTTGTTGGTTACAGCCTCGAAGTCTGCCTGAAGGCCATGATCCTACTTAGGCTCGGCGCGGACGAGTTCACTAAGCAAGAAAAGGATCATTTCCACCACAAGCTGGAAGAACTTTCCGCTTTCATCCCAAACCTAGACGAGAAAGACAAGGCAATCCTTAAAGGGCTCTCTCATTTCGTGGTCTGGGCCGGCCGCTATCCAGACCCAGGATCAAAGCGCGTGAGTAACGCCGTCGATGTGTTTGACATCTCTGAGCAGTACGAGATAAGCGGAAAGGACCTTTTTGGCCTATCCGCAAGAATAATGAAGCATGTTCAGGCAGTTGTCGGCTAGACAGCTAACAATTCATTCAAGCCGACGCCGCTTCGCGGCGCGGCTTAATTCAGGCGTTAGGCTGTTTTGGTACGCTAGCGTTAAATTTGCAAATCAAATGAGGATAAAATTCTAATGTCGCAGAAGCTAATGCTGGTTAAATACGAGCTAGAGGATAACATTCCTGTCGACGAAAGCTCAGAAAATTTGATGTCGTCATATGCTCCCGCCGAACTTATCGACTGGGCAATAAAGAAAAGATTGATTTCCGAAATGAAGATAAGGGAGTCATCAGGAGAGCCCGCCGATGTGCCAATCTCCATAATAGATGACAGTAAAAATAGTCACCTAGAAATTATTTTTCAACATGTTGAAGATGAGTTGATTAGGCATATAGAGGGCGCGCACTCTCATATCTCTGGGGGCGTACTGATACCCAAAGAACTTGATAATCATTTTTCAACTCTTCACGCCTGGCTAGAAGTGCGCAACACCCTTAAGGAGAAGAAAGAAAAATATAACAACAACTGCAATATCAAGCTTGTTGTAGGGTAGCGCGATGTCAAAAAACTCAGAAAAAGGAAGAAAAGGGGAGCTTGCGGTAACTGGCATACTCGCCAATATAGGAGTCCATGAGTCAAACATAGAGGTTGTTAGGGCCAATACAACCACAACACCTGAAAGTGGCGTAGATATAGCACTCAAATGTCCGCATAACTTATCTCAAAAACTTGATGAAATCGTGAGTAATGGAAGCTCAGAAACTGCCTTGGCAAACTCGCAGATTGATGTTCGAGTTCAAGTAAAAAATTACTCTGGCCCGATAAATAAAGCAGTCGCTCAAAGTTTTATAGATGACATCCAAAAGAATAAAAATTACGCCGAACACTGGTTGGTCGGTGGAACTAGGCTAACAAAAGGCGCGCAGGAAGTTTTAGAAAAAGCGAATGAAGTCGCCCCTGTGAAATGCTACACAGCCCCAGATATAGAAAAAATACAGATTCAGTATCCTGCAATACCTTTCGCAGAAATTAATGGAGCTGGGAGAAAAAATGAAGAATAGCCTAACAAGTCAATGCATCGGACGGCGTACCGCCGCCGCTGATTTCCAACGTTAGGCGCTAGGGGAACATATGAGCTACGACTTGATGGTTTTTGATCCTTCCTCTGCCCCAAAGGGCCGCGAGTCCTTTCTGGCCTGGTATGACCAGCAAACTGAGTGGGGAGAGGGGCATGGCTACGGTGACCCGGCGGTTACGACGCCCGCGCTGCAAGCGTGGTACCAAGAGATGATTCAGTTCTTCCCAGCAATGAATGGTCCATTCGCGGTTGATTCGGATGCGCCGGAGGTAACCGATCACTGTGTGGGCAGGAGCATCATCTATTCAACGTTCGCATGGTCAGTCGCGGAGCAAGCCTATGCCAAGACACGGGAGCTTGCCGCAAAACATCGAGTTGGCTTCTTTGACGTTAGCTCCGGTGACGGTGAGATTATATTCCCATCAGCTTAGCTGTCTCATTTGGCGCGCTATTCACAAACACCTCTGGCTGCGCGCCTAACAATTCATTCAAGCCGACGCCGCTTCGCGGCGTGGCTTAACTCAGGTGTTAGGCCGCATGTCAGATTCTCACCGCAACAAGGACTTCTTCAGACTCCGCATCCTGTCAAAAAAAGATGGCCGCTCTTTTGCCGGAGATTGAGCATGCCAGTGAGCTTCCAGAGCAGTCCTTTGCAATGACTCTTCCTGAGTATTAAGCTCTTGAGGCAGAGTTTGACCGAATTTGGGCAAAGTACGGCTTCAAGAGCATGGTCATGGATCGGCGCAGGCGCGTTTCAACCCGCAAAGCAAACCAAAGGGGCCAGCGGGCTCTTGCGCGGGCCGAGAAACGCTCGGCGCGAGACAGCCTCCGACTCGCACTGATCAGGGAGCTGTCCCAATGACGGGGTTACGGCCTAACAGTTCATTTAAGCCGACGCCGCTTCGCGGCGCGGCTTAATTCAGGCGTTAGGGTTCATATGTCCGAATCTGTTCAGGTCCGCGTTACTGTCAACCGAGATAGTGTCTGCGCTGGGGATGACATGGCATCCCATGAGGCAGGATTCTTTATTCTGCCTTCCTCCAGCGTACTCGATCTTATTCATAACGCCTTGCAAGCGTGTACTCTCGCTAGCATCGCGGGCGGTCGAGCTACTTGGCTCATTGGTGTCGGAGGTTCAAGCAACTGCATCGGTGTCACGGCTCAGCAATGGGATCAGCCAAAGCTGCTGATTCCATTGAGCGCGACCGTAGCGGACTTGTTGCTCGGTCAGAAACCTTCTCTGTACTTCCGCTACTGGTGTCAGATCGATCCGGATGCGGTGTTTTCCGCTCTTCAATAAGGCGGACCACTACCCAGCAAGTACTCGCAGTGAGTTCTGGTAGTTCATTCAAGCCGGCGCGACTTCGCAGCTGGGATCAATTCGGGCGTTAGGCAGGGTCTTGGGTGCAGAATGCAGAAGCGAATTGCCTTGACGAAGATCTGGTCCGACGAGGGCCTGGTCGAGCTACGTATCCTCGTGACGAACGAGGAATCGTCGTTCTCGAATACCGTCTATGTCGGCGAGGCCGTGCTTCGGGAAATGGCAGGCGAGCTTTTGGTCTTCCGCAACCACGTGGACGGCGAAATCAAAGACATACGGCTCGGAGAGTTCGGGCCGGAGTACGCGAACGGTGCCTTCCATGCTCGGTTTCATTTCCGCGCTCCAGGTAAAATCTTCATCGCAACGCACCAGCAGTCCGAGTTCAGCGCATTCTCGATGGGTGAAGTCGCGGGCGAAGCGAAGATGTACTTGGTCAGCGAGCCCGTCCTGCTCGACAACTTCATCTCAGCGCTCAAGCGACTGGCAAGTGGCGCAGATGAGCAGGCGACTCTTGTCTGCATCTAGTGGTCTATTGAGTCGGCCCTGAAGAATCCGCCTCTCATCCCCGTGCGGGTACCGTTGGCTGCGATCCAGC
>NZ_JBHSGG010000005.1:0-53034 GCF_042654365.1 Coralloluteibacterium thermophilum | reverse complement strand
CCCGGGCCGCGGCCTCCGCGGCGGCGCGTTCGAGGCGCGCGCGCCGGGCGTCGTGGCGCGCGCGCGCCTCGTGGCGGCGCCGTTGCTCGTCCCGGGCGTCGCGCAGGATCCCCGACAGCGGAATGCGGCTGGGGCAGGCGGCGTCGAGCACGGGCGACGGATCCGCCCGCATCAGCCCGGCGTCCTCGGCCTCCGGCAGGCGCCCGTCCAGCGCCAGGAGATGCAGGACCTGCGGGGACGCGTCCGCGCGCGCGAGCGCATCGCAGGCGCCGCAGCGCACGCAGGGCGCGGCGGCGTCGAGCGCCGTGCGGACCGCCGGGCGCAGCCAGGGCGGAGGAAGCGGGCGCGCGCTCATGCCTCGTCCGTGGTCGTGGTCGTGCCGGACGCCCGCGGTCCGCCGCACGGGCCGGCGCGCCTTGGCAGCGGCACCGTGACGGCAGGACGGGTGTGGGTCGGATCGGGCATGCGGGCCGGCTTCGATGAATGCCGCCGGGTTCGAGGCGAACCGGCGGGAACTTGTGGCCCGGCGGCCGGTCAATGGCAGCCGGTGGCGGACGTAAATGGCCACCGCTATGCTAGTTCGTCGGCCGCGACGATGGATCCCTGGGCCGACCCGAATCCCGGACATGCAGGGAATTCCTTCCTCTGGAGGTTGTTAATGAAGTTGCGCTTGTTGGCCGCGTCGGTTGCGGCAATCGCCCTCAGCGGCGCCGCGCTGGCCCAGAACCAGCAGCCCGCCCAGGCCGCTCAGCAGGCTCCGGCGCCGGTGCCCGTCGACCGCAACGCCCTGAGCTACGCCATCGGCTACGACCTCGGCCGCAGCCTCGCCGACAGCGGCGAGCAGGTCGACATCGCCCAGGTGGTGCGTGCGGTGCAGGATGGCTTCGCGAAGCAGGACCCCAGCGTGCAGCCCCAGCAGATGGCACAGCAGCTCGAGGGCATGCAGCGCCGCATGTTCGAGCGCGCGCGCGCCGCCTTCGAGGCCGCGTCGCGGGAGAACAAGACCCGTTCGGACCAGTTCCTGGCGAGCAACCGCGCCCAGGCCGGCGTGACCACGCTGCCCAGCGGCGTGCAGTACCGCGAGGTCGAGCGCGGCAGCGGCGCCAAGCCGACCGCCACCAGCAACGTCAACGTGCAGCTGAGCGCCAAGCTGGCCGCGACCGGCGAGGAGTTCATCCCGCAGCGCGAGGCCACGCTCAACGTCGGCCAGGCTCCGCTGGCCGGCCTGCGCGAGGTGCTGCCGCTGATGTCCACCGGCGCGCGCTGGGAGGTGGTGCTGCCGCCGGACCAGGCCTACGGCGACACGCCCCAGTCCCCGATCGGCCCGAACCAGGCCGTGACGCTGGACGTGAAGCTGGTCGGCATCCAGTGATCCACGGCGCGCCTCGGGCGCGCCTGCGACGGGGGGCCGCGCCGGAGCGATCCGGCGCGGCCTCGTCGTTCCTGCGGCCTGCGCCGCTGCCGGCCCGCGCGGGTGGCGGCAGAATGCGCGCATGAGCGGTTCCTTCTCCTCGTCGCCTGCCGCGCGCGCCCCGACGGCCCCGGCGATCTCCGTGCCCGAGCTTCCGCGCCTGCCCCGCGCGCTGCTTCCGCTGGACGCGGCACCCACCGTGCCGGCGTGGAACATGGGCGAGGTGGCCGACCTGCTGCCTGCGGGCACGGCACTGCGACCTGCGGCGGTACTGGTGGGCCTGGTGCCGCGGGACGGGGGCACGTGCGTGCTGCTGACCGTGCGGCACGCCGAACTGCGCCATCACGGCGGGCAGATCAGCTTCCCCGGCGGTCGCATGGAGCCGGAGGATGCCGATCCGGTCGCCGCCGCGCTCCGCGAGGCCGCCGAGGAGGTGGGCCTCGCGCGGGAGCAGGCCGCCCCCGTCGGCTACCTCGACCCGCTGGTCACCATCACCGGATTCCACGTTTTCCCCGTGGTGGCGCGGGTGTCGCCGGACTTCGTGCCGGCCATCGACCCGCGCGAGGTCGACGAACTGTTCGAGGTGCCGCTGTCCTTCCTGCTCGACCCGGCCAACGCCCATGCCGCCCAGATCGAGTGGAAGGGGCGCCCGCGGCGGGTGGTGGAGTTCCAGTGGGGCGGCTACCGCATCTGGGGAGCGACCGCGGCCATGCTGGTGAACCTGCGCATGCGCCTGGAGGCGGCGCGGTGAGGCTCGCTTACCACTGTCTTCGCGGAACAGGTGGCGCCCTTCCTGCAGGCGTGTTTTTCGTGTCAAACCTCGCCAATTTCCGTATATGATCGATGACAGTCGCGCTGGAGCGGCAGCCGGATATCGTCCGGATGGAGAACTACCCAAGGAGTGAGTGCATATGGATTTTGCGAAGGGTGCGTTGGTAAGCGTCGTGCTGGCGGTTTCGGCGTTGTCATGGAGGCCTGGCGTGGCGCAGCAGTTGCCGAGGACTGTCCAGTGCGAATCTTGCTCCAACTATGTCCAGTTGGAGCAGGCCGCCCTTGTGCAAGGGAGCGGGTACTACTTTGTGTATAGCCTCCGTTACGGCATTTTCCTCGCTGCGACCGTAAGCTGGACCGATGGCGGTGGAGGATGGGAGGAGCCGAGGCGCGAGATTAAGGCTGCGAGCGGGTACTACCGGGTCGATCAGGGAGTTCCTCCCGATGGTGCCATTGCAGCCTTCGATGCGATGAAAAATCTGCACGATGCGACTGGAGGGACCAACCGGCTGGAAATCGAGGTGCATGCGCACGATCTTGGCGTAAATGGCTTGGGGACCGCATCCATCTACGATGTGATGCTGGACAACAATCTCCGCGCTCGCATCGGTGATCGGCTCAGGGATCCCAACTTCAGCGTAAACACCACCAATTTCCCGATCGCAGAGAGTGTCTACCAGACTATCGTCAGCTTTGCGGCAGCATATCTTGGTGCAAGTCCGCAGGCTTTGTTGAACGTAAAGATCAATACTCATGACGGCGGGCACCTTTACTTTCAGGTGAAGCTGGCCGAGCAGCGCGTGGAGTATGTTCCGGACAGCGCTCGCACCCCGAACGGCCAACTTGTGCCGATGGGGCCTGCATCCTTCGGAGGCCAAGGACACTGGTACGGTCCTGCCAGCGGTGGTGACGACGTGACGGATCTTGCCGACTACTTCCGGCGGATCGGCGCGGAAGTCAGTGGATCGGGCACCGGCTCTTTCGATTGCGGCTGGACCCCGCATCCTGGTGGAGGCGGCACTTTGCACTGCCAAGCCCGCTGAGTTCACTCAGAGCCGGGCTCAATGGGGCGGCCCGGCTCCAGGTGAACTTGCGGAGCGGCTGGGGACCGAGGCCGCCGCCGCGTCGGCGGCGGCGCCTGAAGCGTTCTAGCGGCCGAGGCGCGCCACCATCGCGCGCAGCGCGGCCTGGGTTTCCTCGCCGAACCACTGCTCGACGAAGGGCTCCACGTCCATCGTGTCCGCCTCGCCCAGGGCCGCGACGAGGTCCGCGCGCGCGACCGCACGCGTTGCGCGCACCGCCTGGGCGGGCAGTCGCGCGAGGTCCCGCAGCCATTGCATGGCCTGGCCGTGGACGGCCTCCGGCGCCACGAGCTCGTCGACGAGGCCCAGTGCCAGCGCGCGGCGCGCCTCGACCATGGCGCCGGTCACCAGCAGCGTTTCCGCTGCGCGCGGCCCCACCGCCCGGCGCATGAGGACCTGGATCGAGTCCGGGACTGGAAGCCCGACCTGGACCTCGTTCAGGCCGATGCGGAACGCGGCGGCGCCGTCGCCCGCGTCGGCCATGACCCGGTAGTCGCAGCAGAGGGCGAGCACGCAGCCGCCGGCAGGGCAGTGCCCGCCGATGGCGACCGCGACCGGTATCGGCGAGCGCGCGAGCGCCCGCGCCGCGCCGAAGAACGCGCTCCAGGCTCCTCGGATTCCGTCGCGGTCGAGGGTCAGCAGGTGCGGCACGTCGAGACCGGCCGAGAACACGCCCTGGCCGCCGGAGAGCAGGAGCCCGCGCGCGCCGCGCTGGGGCGCCCGTTCGACCGCCTCGATCAGCGCCCGGAGCAGTGCCGGATCCAGGGCGTTGACCGGAGGACGGGCGAGGCGGAGTTCGTGCAGTCCCTCGTGTTCGATGATGTCGAGCATGGCGGGAGAAGATGGGAAGGGGCGGGCAGTCTGCCGCAAATCCCGCCCCCGGGCAGGCCTACTGCGGCTGCACGTCCGCGGCCCAGCGGTAGCGGACGGTGTAGGTCACCGCGGCTTCGCCGTTCGCGGGGACCTCGACCTCGGTCGCCACCGCATGCGCGTCCTCGCGCGTCCAGGTACGGCCGCCCGCCTCGACGATCTCCCACTCGCTCCAGCGCGGCAGGCCCTCCACCACCCGCACCGTGGCCGCGGCATCGCGGGCGTTGCGCAGGGTGACGACGAAGCGCTCGGTCATCGTGCGGCCGGCACTGTCGAGCCGGAAGTCCTCGCGGCGGCGTTCGCCGCTCAGGTCGAACACGTTGCCGATCGGCAGGGCGACCTCCGCCCCCACCGGGGTGTGGTGCAGCGTCGCCTCGCCGAGGAAGTCGGCGCCGTCGAACATGCGCACGCGTCCCTCCGGCAGCGGCCGGCCCAGTCCCGCCTCCGCGTCGTTGCGGAAGCGCAGCGAGGCGCCGACCTGGATGCGGCCCTGGACCAGGTTGAAGTCGCGCTGGACGATCGGCCGCGGCGGCGTCCAGCCGGCGACGCCGTTGCGGGTCTCGTAGCGACGCTCGCAGGCGACGCCGCGTGCCGCATCCAGCAGGGGCACCTGCTGCACGCTGCCGTCGGGCAGATCGGTGCGGCCGGGCAGGGTGTAGGCGTGGTACTCGCCGGAGGCGAGGGGCTCGGGTGCGCCGGCGACGTCGGCGGCCATCGGCGCCGCGGCCATCTGCATCCGCTCCATGCGCGGCTGCACCTTGGCGGTGCGGTTGGGCTCGCCGGCGACCAGGGTCAGCTCGGCGTCGGCGAAGGCGGCGCCGGAGCGGTTGGCGACCTGCGCGCTGCCGGCGAAGTCCATGCGGCAGGCGCCGTCGGCGCCGGCAAGGACCGCCCGGTATTCGGCGCGCCAGGCCAGCCCGCCGGTGGCGTAGTCGAGCAGGAAGTCGCGCTCGCCGGCGGCGTCGGCGGCGAGCTGCCAGCGCAGGGTCGGCTGCGCGTTGAGGCCGCCGGGCAGCTCCACCAGGTCGAAGCTGTCGTACTCGCGCAGCACCTTGATGCGCCCGCTGTCGAGCCGCAGGGTCAGGCCGTTGCCGGCGGCGAGCAGCACGCCGCGGTCGGTCTGGCGGCTGCCGCCGGTGCTGTAGCTCACCTCGATGGGGCGTCCGATGGAGCGCTGCAGCAGTTCCTCCTGGCCCGCCAGGGCGAATTCGTAGCGCTGCCCGCGCACCTGCACGCCGCCATCCTGCGGAGCCAGCGCGACGGTGCCGGCGTCGAGCGCGCGCGGAAGGCCGGTCACGGCCAGCTCGCCGTCGCCGGCGGGGACCTGTCGGCGGAGCGTCTGGCTCACCAGGGCGAGGCCGGGCATGCCCTCGCCCGGGTAGGCGTTGTTCACGCCTTCGAAGTCGCCGCTGTACACGGTCAGGCGGGTGGCGCCGGCGGCGTCGCGGGAGGGGCTGGGCATGCTGGCGGCTCCGTTGGCCGGCTCCCGGTCGGGCGCGGCCGGCGAACAGGCGGCGAGCGCGACGAGCAGGGCCGAGGCGAGGGCGGACTTGAAGGGCGTGCGCATCATTGGATTCCCGGTGCGGTCTGCGGATGGTATTCACCTGCAACGCACGGCGCCGCCGTACGGGGTCGGCCGGTCTCCGCGGAGGCCGGCCTTCCGTTCAGGATCATCCGCCGCAGGCGGTGCGCACCAGGGCCGGCAGCGGCGCCGGCTTGCCGCTGGCGAGGTCGACCCAGACCATGGTCACATCGCCGTCGCAGTAGAGCACCGCGTCGTCGTCCGCGGCCACGATGCGGTGGCCGATGGTCACGCTGGTGGTGCCGAGGCGCTCGACGTGGAGTTCGACGACCACGTCGGCGGGCCACGGAATCGGTCGCCGGTAGTTGAGCCGCGCCGCCGCCATCAGCGGCAGCACCTGGCCGTCGAGGCCGTCGCCCGCCAGGCCGGTGAGCCAGCGCACGCGGGCCTCCTCGAGGTAGGTGAGGAAGTTCGAGTTGTTGACGTGGTTGAAGGCGTCGAGGTCGCGCCAGCGCACCGGCAGCGGCATCCGCGTGAGCACGACGCGCTGGGGCGCCGCTGCGGCCGCGCCGGCCGGGGGCGCCGGAACCGGAGCCGGCGCCGGCGCCGTGGTGGCGGCGGGCGCAGGGGCCGGGGACGCGTCCTGCGTGGCGGCCCCCGCCTTGGGTGCTGCGTCCGCCGGCTTGCGCGCGACGCGCTTGCGCGGGGCGCGCCGCGGCTTGGCCGCCTCGTCCTTCCTGCCCTTCGCCTCGTTCCGCTTGTCCTCGTCCGTGCTCATGCCGCCGACCTCCTGCGCTTGCCGTTTCCGCCGGCCTTCTTCGGTGCCGCTGCGGGCGTGGCGGCATCGAACCCCGGAAGCATGCGGGCGAGGAAGCGCCCGGTGTGCGAGGCCGGGTTCCGCGCCACGTCCTCCGGCGTGCCGGTGGCGATGATCTGCCCGCCGCGGTGCCCGCCCTCGGGACCGAGATCGACGATCCAGTCGGCGGTCTTGATGACGTCCAGGTTGTGCTCGATCACCACCACCGTGTTGCCCTCGTCGCGCAGGCGGTGCAGCACGCCGAGCAGGTGCTCGATGTCGTGGAAGTGCAGGCCGGTGGTGGGTTCGTCGAGGATGTAGAGCGTGCTGCCGGTGTCGCGGCGCGACAGCTCCTTGGAGAGCTTCACCCGCTGCGCCTCGCCGCCGGACAGCGTGGTGGCCGCCTGGCCCAGCTTGATGTAGGACAGGCCGACGTCGATCAGCGTCTCCAGCTTGCGCGCGATGGACGGGACCGGCTCGAACAGGTTCAGCGCGTCCTCGACGGTCATCTCCAGCACGTCGTGGATGCTGTGGCCCTTGTAGAGGATCTCCAGCGTCTCGCGGTTGTAGCGCTTGCCGTGGCAGACGTCGCAGGGCACGTACACGTCCGGCAGGAAGTGCATCTCGACCTTGATCAGGCCGTCGCCCTGGCAGGCCTCGCAGCGGCCGCCGCGCACGTTGAAGCTGAAGCGGCCCGGCGAGTAGCCGCGGGCGCGCGCTTCCGGCACCTGGGCGAACAGCTCGCGCAGCGGCGTGAACAGGCCGGTGTAGGTCGCGGGGTTGGAGCGCGGGGTGCGGCCGATGGGCGACTGGTCGATGTCGACGACCTTGTCGAACAGCTCCATGCCGTGCACCGCGCGGTGCGCGGCGGCGCGCGCGGCGGCACCGTTGAGCTCGCTGGCGGCGAGGGGGTAGAGCGTGTTGTTGATGAGCGTGGACTTGCCGGAGCCGGACACGCCGGTGACGCAGGTGAGCAGGCCGGCGGGGATCTCGAGGTCGACGTTCTTGAGGTTGTTGCCGCTGGCGCCCTCGATGCGGAGCATGCGCTTCAGGTCCGGCGCATGGCGCCTGGCGGGCACCTCGATCCTGCGCGCGCCCGACAGGTACTGCCCGGTGTACGAGCGCGGCGAGGCCATCATGTCCTCGACGGTGCCCTGCGCGACGATCTCGCCGCCGTGCACGCCCGCGCCCGGGCCGATGTCCAGGACGTGGTCGGCGAGGCGGATCGCGTCCTCGTCGTGCTCGACCACGATCACCGTGTTGCCGAGGTCGCGCAGGCGGGTGAGGGTGCCGAGCAGGCGCTCGTTGTCGCGCTGGTGCAGGCCGATCGAGGGTTCGTCGAGCACGTACATCACGCCCACCAGGCCGGCGCCGATCTGGGAGGCGAGGCGGATGCGCTGCGCTTCGCCGCCGGACAGGCTGTCCGCCTGGCGCTCCAGGGTGAGGTAGTCGAGGCCCACGTCCACCAGGAACTTCAGCCGTTCCCGGATCTCCTTGACGATCTTCGCCGCGATCTCGCCGCGCCAGCCCGACAGGGTGAGGCCGGAGAAGAACTCCAGCGCCTGGTCCACCGGCAGCTTGGAGATCTGCGGCAGGCTGCGCTCGGCCACGAACACGTGGCGCGCCGCGGTGTTGAGGCGGGCGCCGCCGCAGTCGGGGCAGGGGCGGTTGCTGATGTACTTCGAGAGTTCCTCGCGCACGGCCGCGGAATCGGTCTCGCGGTAGCGGCGCTCGAGGTTGGGGACGATGCCCTCGAACGGGTGCCTGCGCTGGTGACGCCCGCCGGAATCGGAGATGTAGGTGAAGCTCACCGGCTCGTCGCCGCTGCCGTACAGCACGGCCTTGCGCGCCTTCTCCGGCAGCGCGTTCCAGGGCGTGTCGACGCTGAACTTGTAGTGCCTGGCCAGCGCGCTGACGAGCTGGAAGTAGTAGGTCGTGCGCCGGTCCCAGCCGCGCACGGCGCCCGCGGCGAGGCTGAGCTCCGGATGGCCCACCACGCGTTCGGGATCGAAGAACTGGGTCACGCCCAGGCCGTCGCAGCTCTGGCAGGCGCCGTTGGGCGAGTTGAACGAGAACAGCCGGGGCTCGAGCTCGGGCAGCGAGTAGTCGCAGACCGGGCAGGAGAACTTCGAGGAGAACAGCAGCGGCGCGGCCTTGTCGTCGTCGAGCGAGACGACCTGGACCAGCCCCTCGCCGAGCCTGAGCGCGGTCTCGAAGCTCTCGGCCAGGCGCTGCTTGTGCTCCGGCCGCGGACGGAAGCGGTCGATCACCGCCTCGATGGTGTGCTTCACGCGCAGCGCGAGCCGGGGCACCGCGTCGATCTCGTGGAGCTCGCCGTCCACCCGCACGCGCACGTAGCCCTGCGCGCGCAGCTGGTCGAAGATCTGCGCGTGCTCGCCCTTGCGGTCGCGGACCACCGGCGCCAGCAGCATGTAGCGCTGCTCCGGGTCGAGCGCGAGCACGGCGTCCACCATCTGGCTGACGGTCTGCGCATCCAGCGGCAGGTCGTGCTGCGGACAGCGCGGCGTGCCGACGCGCGCGTAGAGCAGGCGCAGGTAGTCGTAGATCTCGGTGATGGTGCCGACCGTCGAGCGCGGGTTGTGCGAGGTCGACTTCTGCTCGATGGAGATCGCCGGCGACAGGCCCTCGATCGAGTCGATGTCGGGCTTCTCCATCACGCTCAGGAACTGGCGCGCGTAGGCCGAGAGCGACTCGACGTAGCGGCGCTGGCCCTCCGCGTAGATGGTGTCGAAGGCGAGCGAGGACTTGCCCGAGCCGGACAGCCCCGTGATCACGATCAGCTTGTCGCGGGGAAGGTCGAGGTCGAGGTTCTTGAGGTTATGGGTACGCGCACCGCGGATGCGGATGGTGTCCATGGTCCGTCCGGTTGGGGGAGACGCCGCGTGGGGCAGGGGCCGCGCTCAGGGCGGCATGTCGCCTGCCGGGAGCGGCACGTCGGCTCAGATGGGGCAGGATAGCAGCGGCCGCAACCCCGCCCGGGCGCCGGGACGACGGCGCGGTCGCGGAGTTCAGGAAGGTGCAGGCGGGCGGCCTTCACATTCCACAGCGGATTCAGTGGCTTCCGCGCGGATCTGCCGCGCCCGCGATTGACCCGCGTCGGGCCGGGCCGGTATCATCCCGCTTCTGTTCGCCCGCGTCCGGGCGTGCGGCACCGAAAAAGAACTACTAAAGGAAGCATCCGGTATGTACGCAATTCTGGTTACCGGCGGCAAGCAGTACCGCGTGCTCCAGGGCGAGACCCTGCGCGTGGAGAAGCTCGACGTCGAGGAAGGTTCCACCATCACGTTCGACAACCTGCTGATGCTGGGCGACGGCGAGTCGATCACCCTGGGCGACGACCTCAAGGGCGCCACCGTCACCGCGACGGTCCGTGCGCACGGCCGCGCCGACAAGGTGCGCATCGTGAAGTTCCGCCGCCGCAAGCACCACCGCAAGCAGCAGGGGCACCGGCAGCACTACACCGAAATCGAGATCACCGGCATCAGCGCCGGCGGCAAGAAGTAAGGAGAAGCAGTCATGGCACACAAAAAGGGCGTAGGTTCCTCGCGCAACGGCCGCGACTCCAATCCGAAGTACCTCGGCGTCAAGATCTACGGCGGCCAGGCCATCGAGGCCGGCAACATCATCGTCCGCCAGCGCGGCACCCAGTTCCATCCGGGTTCCGGCGTCGGCATCGGCCGCGACCACACGCTGTTCGCGCTGGTCGACGGCAAGGTCGAGTTCTCGACCAAGGGCCCGAACAAGCGCCGCACCGTGAGCGTGGTCGCCTGATCCAGGCGCCTGCGCCGTAGCGAAAGGCCCCGCTTCGGCGGGGCTTTTCTTTTTGAAGCCGGGAAGTGGGAGTCGGGAAGCGGGAGGTGCCGGCTCGGCTCAATCCCGGGGGCGTACGCTCGTTCATGCGCGTGTGCGGTGGGATCGTGCTTCGCGTCCCATGGCCGATTCGCGAGCTAGACTTCCTCGTGCCTCAGGCCTCCCATTCCCTCTTCCCCATTCCCTCTTCCCCGCTCTCAAGCAATGAAATTCGTCGACGAAGCAGAAATCCAGGTTGCCGCGGGCAATGGCGGCAACGGCTGCGTGAGCTTCCGCCGCGAGAAGTTCATCCCGCTGGGTGGGCCGGACGGCGGGGACGGCGGGGACGGCGGCAGCGTGTATCTGGTCGCCGACGAGAACCTCAACACCCTGGTCGACTTCCGCCACCAGCGCAGCTTCAAGGCGCAACGCGGCGAGAACGGCATGGGCCGGCAGATGTACGGCAAGGGCGGCGAGGATCTGGAGATCCGCGTGCCGGTCGGCACCGCGGTCACCAACGTCGAGACCGAGGAGCTGATCGGCGACCTGACCGCCCACGGCCAGCGTCTCCTTGTCGCGCAGGGCGGCAAGGGCGGGCTGGGCAACATGCACTTCAAGAGCTCGGTCACCCGGGCGCCGCGACGGGCCACGCCGGGGACGGAGGGCGACGTGCGCCTGGTCCGCCTCGAGCTCAAGCTGCTCGCGGACGTGGGCCTGCTCGGCTTCCCGAACGCCGGCAAGTCCACCTTCATCCGCGCGGTCTCCTCGGCCACGCCGCGCGTGGCCGACTACCCGTTCACGACGCTCTATCCGAACCTGGGCGTGGTCGCGGTCGAGCCGCACCGCAGCTTCGTCATCGCCGACATCCCGGGCCTGATCGAGGGCGCCGCCGAGGGCGCGGGGCTGGGCGCGCTGTTCCTGCGCCACATCCAGCGCACCCGCCTGCTGCTGCACCTGGTCGACATGGCGCCGCTGGACGAGAACGAGGCCACGCCCGAGGCCGTCGCCGGGCAGGTCCGGGCGATCGAGAACGAGCTGCGCAAGTACGACGAGGCCCTGCTCGACAAGCCGCGCTGGCTGGTCTTCAACAAGGGCGACCTGATGCTGCCGGAGGAGCGCGACGCGCACGCGGCGGCCATCGTCGGACTGCTCGGCTGGACCGGCCCGTGGTTCGTGGTCTCGGCGCTCGCCCGCGAGGGCACCTGGCCGATCGCGCAGCAGGTCATGGCCGAGTTCGACCGCCAGCGCGAGGCGCTGGCCGAGGCCGCGGAAGAGGCGGCCTGGCGCGGCGGCGCCGGCGGCTGAGTCCGCGGAACCGGCGTGGAATCCGTCCAGTCGCGGCCACGCCGCGCCGGCGCGCGCGTCGGCACGGCGCAGGAACCGGACGCCCCGGTGGCGGCCGCGCGCGCAGGCGAGGCCGCGTCGGCGGGCCCCGTCGTGCCGTGCTCCCGGGCGTCTGCCCGGGCCTGGGCCGGGGCAACAAAAAAGCCGGCTTGCGCCGGCTTTTCCGTGTCCCGAACCCCGCGCCGATCAGGCGGCGGTCTTGAGCGCCTTGATGCGGGCGCTGATGCGGCTCTTGTGGCGGGCCGCCTTGTTCTTGTGGATCAGGCCGCGCGCGCTGAAACGATCGAGGATCGGCTCGGCAATCTTGTAGGCGGCTTCGGCGCCGGCGACGTCGTTGGCGCCGATGGCCTTGATGACGTTCTTGACGGCGGTGCGGAGGCGCGAGCGCTGGCTGGAGTTGCGCGCGTTGCGCACGACGGCCTGGCGGGCACGCTTCTGGGCGGACTTGATGTTTGCCACGATGGGATTCCTGGAAGCTGGTGTGGTTCGGGACGAAAGACCGGAAATTATGGTGGTTTCATGGGGTTGAGTCAATTGCGGGAGGCGGCGGCGCCGCGGCGGGCCCGCGCGGGGAGGGCGGCATGAGCCGTCCGGGGCTGCTGCGCTCGACCGCGGCGTTCAGCGGGATGACCTTCCTGTCGCGCATCGCCGGCTTCGTGCGCGACATGCTGCAGGCCACGCTGTTCGGCGCCTCGTCGGCGATGGACGCCTTCGTCATCGCCTACCGGATCCCGAACTACCTGCGCCGGGTGTTCGCCGAGGGCTCCATGGCAATGGCCTTCGTGCCGGTGCTGAACGAGATCCGCGAGAAGGGCGACCGCGCCGCGCTGAAGGACTTCATCGACCACATGGCCGGCGCCCTGTGCGCGGTGGTGCTGGTGGTGACCGCGGCGGGTATGCTGCTGGCGCCGCTGGTGGCGCGGGTGTTCGCGCCCGGGGCGCTCGACGACCCGGAGAAGCTCGGCCTGATCGCGGCGATGCTGCGCATCACCTTCCCCTACCTGCTGTTCATCTCGCTGATGGCGCTGGTGGCGGCGGTCCTGAACAGCTACCGGAAGTTCGCGTTGCCGGCGGCGACGCCGATCCTGCACAACCTCGCCATGATCGCGGCCATGCTGTGGCTGGCGCCGCAGTTCGAGGTGCCGCCGATGGCGCTGGCCTGGGGCGTGCTGGCGGCCGGCGTCCTGCAGCTCGCGGTGCTCTGGCCCGCCCTGGGGCGGCTCGGCCTGCGGCCGCGGTTCCGGGTGGACTTCCGCCATCCGGGCGTGCGCAAGGTGGCGACCCTGATGCTGCCGACCCTGTTCTCCTCCTCGGTCGCGCAGCTGAACCTGCTGGTGGGCACGGTCTTCGCCTCGTTGCTGGTCACCGGAAGCCAGACCTGGCTGTACCTCTCCGACCGGCTGGTGGAGTTCCCGCTCGGGCTGTTCGGCGTCGCGATCGGCACGGTGATCCTGCCGCACCTGTCGCGCGCCCATGCGAGCACCGACAGCACCGGCTACAACGCCTCGCTGGACTGGGCGCTGCGCCTCGCCCTGCTGATCGCGGTGCCGGCGGCGCTGGGCCTGCTGCTGCTGGCGGGGCCGATCACCGCCACGGTCTACAACTACGGTGCGTTCAGCGTGCTGGACACGCGCATGACCGCGATCAGCCTCGCCGCGATGAGCGTGGGCATCCCGGCCTTCATGCTCAGCAAGGTGCTGACGCCGGCCTTCTACGCGCGCCAGGACACGAAGACGCCGATGCGCGCCGCGCTGTGGACGGTCGCGAGCAACGTGGCGCTGACCGTCGTCATCGTCGCGCCGCTGTGGTGGCTGGAGGTCCCCGGCGCCCACGGCGGCATCGCCGCGGCGACCGCGCTCGCGGGCATCGTCAACGCGGTGCTGCTGTGGCGCTCCCTGCGTCGCCTGGGGATCTACAGGCCGTTGCCGGGCTGGGGCAGGCTGCTGCTGCAGATCGCCCTGGCCTGCCTGGTGATGACGGGCGTGGTGGTGGCGGTCTCCGCCGCCGTGGGCGATTTCACGGCGCTGCACCCGGCCGGGCGCGTCGCCGGCGTGCTGGCCGCGGTGGGCGCGGGCGTGCTCGCCTACGGGTCGGCGCTGGCGGCGCTGGGCCTGCGTCCGCGCCACCTGCGGCATTGAGCCCTTTACAGGGCGTCTATACTTCGTGGTTCGGTGGTCGCCGCGGCCACCGGCGCGCGCGGCCGTCCGTCCGCGCGCCCCACCGAGATCCCCGTGACCGCAACGCCACCGCCCGCCGCCGCGCGCCGCCTGTTCCGTGACGTCCACGGCCTGCGCCCGTGCCCGCGCGGCAGCGCCGTGTGCATCGGCGCCTTCGACGGCCTGCACCTGGGCCACCGGGCGCTGGTCGCGGCGGCGGTGAATCGCGCCCGCGCGCTCGATGCGGAGGCGGTGGCGCTGAGCTTCGAACCCCTGCCGCGCGAGTTCTTCGCCGGCGACGCCCGCCCGCCGCGGCTGACGCTGCCGCGCGCCAAGATCGCCGGCCTCCTCGGCCTGGGCGCCGACCGCGTCGGGCTGCTGCGCTTCGATGCCGCCTTCGCCGCGCGTCCGGCGGAGGACTTCGTCCGCGAGGTGCTGGTCGGGCGTCTCGGCGCGCGCGAGGTCTGGGTGGGGCCGCAGTTCCGCTTCGGCCACCGCCGTGGGGGCGACATCGCGCTGCTGCGCCGGATGGGCGCCGAACACGGCTTCGCCGCGCACGAGATCGAGCCGGTGATGCACGCCGGCGAACGCGTGTCCGCCACGGCCATCCGCAACCATCTGCAGGCGGGCGAGCTGGAGCAGGCCGGACGCCTGCTCGGGCGGCCCTACGCCATCGGCGGGCGCGTGGTGCGCGGCCGCCAGCTCGGACGCACGCTGGGCTACCCCACCGCCAACCTGCGCCTCGGCGGCCGCACCGCGGCGCTGGGCGGCATCTTCGCGGTGCGCGTGCACGGCATCGGCGCGCTCCCGCTGCCGGGCGTCGCCAGCCTCGGCACGCGGCCGACCGTCGACGGCATCGAGCCGTTGCTCGAAGCGCATGTGTTCGATTTCGACGGCGACCTCTACGGGCGCCGGATCGACGTGGAGTTCGTCGCGCACCTGCGCGACGAGGAGAAATTCGCCGACCTGGACGCCCTCGTCGTCCAGATGGATCGCGACGCCGCCGAGGCGCGGGCGATCCTCGGCGCCACCCCAGCCAAGGCCGACGCGTGAGCCAGGACCAGACCAACCCGTACAAGGGCACGATCCAGCTGCCCGCCACCGATTTCCCCATGCGCGGCGATCTGCCGAAGCGCGAGCCGAAGATGCTCGAGCGCTGGGAGGCGGAGGGGCTGTACGCGCGCATCCGCGAGAAGGCCAAGGGCCGCCCGCAGTTCGTGCTGCACGACGGCCCGCCCTACGCCAACGGCGCCATCCACATCGGGCACGCGGTCAACAAGATCCTGAAGGACGTGGTGGTGAAGTCGCGGCTGATGGCGGGCTTCGACGCGTCCTACGTGCCGGGCTGGGACTGCCACGGCCTTCCGATCGAGATCGCGGTCGAGAAGAAGTACGGCAAGGTCGGCGACAAGCTCGACGCCGCCGCGTTCCGGCAGAAGTGCCGCGAGTACGCGGCCGAGCAGATCGACCTGCAGCGGCGCGACTTCAAGCGCCTGGGCGTGCTCGGCGACTGGGAGCGCCCCTACCGCACGCTGGACTTCCAGTTCGAGGCCAACGAGATCCGCGCGCTGGCGAAGATCGTGGAGAACGGCCACCTGGTGCGCGGCGCCAAGCCGGTGCACTGGTGCTTCGACTGCGGCTCGGCGCTCGCCGAGGCCGAGATCGAGTACGCCGACAAGACCTCGCACGCCATCGACGTGGCCTACGACGCCCGCGACCCGCAGGCCCTGGCCGCGCTCTTCGGCGTCGAGGCAGGCGAGGCGGTCGTCGCGGTGCCGATCTGGACCACCACGCCGTGGACGCTGCCGGCCAGCCTCGCGGTATCGGTCGGCGGCGGCCTGGACTATGTGCTGGCCGAGGGGCCCGCGCGCGACGGCCGTCGCGTGCTGCTGGTGCTGGCCGAGGCGCTGGCCGTCCCGGCGCTGGCGCGCTACGGCATCGACGCGCCGACGATCCTGGGTCGCGCGCGCGGTGCCGCGCTGGAGAACCACGTCCTGGCGCATCCGTTCTACGCCGAGCGCGACATCCCGCTGCTGCTGGGCGAGCACGTGGCCGACGACGCCGGCACCGGCGCCGTGCACACCGCGCCCGGGCACGGCCAGGAGGACTTCGCGGTCAGCCGCCAGTACGGCCTGCTGGAGCGCTACGGCGCAGCGCAGATCAACCCGGTGGACGGTCGCGGCGTCTACCTGCCGAGCACGCCGGCGCTGGGCGGGACCGCCCTGGCCGGCGTGCACCTGTGGAAGGCCGAGCCGCTGATCGTCGAGGCGCTGCGCGCCGCCGGCATGCTGCTGGCGCACGCCAGCATCCGCCACAGCTACCCCCACTGCTGGCGGCACAAGACGCCGGTGGTCTTCCGCGCGACGCCGCAGTGGTTCATCTCCATGACCCAGGCCGGCCTGCGCACGCAGGCGCTCGCCGCCATCGACGCCGTCGGCTGGTTCCCCGAGTGGGGCAAGGCGCGCATCGCCGGCATGGTCGAGGGGCGCCCGGACTGGTGCATCTCGCGCCAGCGCACCTGGGGCGTGCCGATCGCGCTGTTCGTGCACCGCGAGACGGGCGACCCGCACCCGCGCAGCGTGGCGCTGATGCGGCAGGTCGCCGACCGCGTGGAGCGGGACGGCATCGACGCCTGGTACGCGCTGGACGCGACCGAGCTGCTGGGCGAGGAGGCGGCGCAGTACGAGAAGATCGCCGACATCCTCGACGTCTGGTTCGACTCCGGCGTGACCCACGAGGGCGTGCTGGCCGCGCGCGGCTACGGCAAGCCGGCCGACCTCTACCTGGAGGGTTCCGACCAGCACCGCGGCTGGTTCCAGTCCTCGCTGCTCACCGGCGTGGCGATGGACGGCGCGGCGCCGTACCGGCAGGTGCTGACCCACGGCTTCACCGTGGACGCGCAGGGCCGGAAGATGTCGAAGTCCATCGGCAACGTGGTCGCGCCGCAGCAGGTCATGGACAAGATGGGCGCCGACGTCCTGCGCCTGTGGGTGGCCTCGACCGACTACCGCAACGAGATGTCGGTCTCGGACGAGATCCTCAAGCGCAGCGCCGACAACTACCGGCGCATCCGCAACACCGCGCGCTTCCTGCTCGGCAACCTCGCCGGCTTCGACCCGGCGCGGCACCTGGTGCCGCTGGAGGCCTCGGTGCTGCTGGACCGCTGGGCGGTGCATCGCGCGCATGCGCTGCAGGAGCGCATCGCGGCCGCCTATGCGCGCTACGACTTCGCCGAGGTCGTGCAGGCGCTGGCGAACTTCTGCACCGTCGACCTCGGCTCGATCTACCTCGACGTGACCAAGGACCGGCTCTACACCATGCCGGTGGATTCGCTCGGCCGGCGCTCCGCGCAGTCGGCGATGTACCGCATCGCGGAGGCCTTCGTGCGGTGGATCGCGCCGATCCTGGCCTTCACCGCCGACGAGATCTGGGGCTACCTGCCGGGCGCGCGCGAGGACAACGTGCTGTTCGCGACCTGGTACGAGGGCCTGGCGCCGCTGCCGGCGGACGCCGCGCTGTCCGCGGCCGACCTCGATGCCCTGCTGGCGCTGCGCGAGGCGGTCAGCCGGGTGCTGGAGCCGATGCGCGCCTCCGGGGTCATCGGCGCCTCGCTGGAGGCCGAGGTGGACCTCTACGTCGACGCGGCGACCGCGGCGCGCTATGCCGGCGTCGCCGACGAGCTGCGCTACCTCTTCATCACCTCGGCGCTGCGCGTGCATCCGGCCGACGCCCGCCCGGACGACGCGGTCCGCGCCGAGGGCATCGACGCCTGGGTGCGGGCGGTGCCCAGCGCCGCGGAGAAGTGCATCCGCTGCTGGCACTATCTGCCCGACGTCGGCAGCCACGCCGCGCACCCGCAGCTGTGCGGGCGCTGTGCCGGCAACGTGGACGGTCCCGGCGAGGTCCGGCGCTGGTTCTAGAGCGTGCCGCGCCGCGTTCCTGCGTGGAGCGGCGCGGTGCGATGCGTGCTTTCCCCCTGGCGCCGTCCGGCGCCTGCAGCAGGATGCCCCGAATGTCGCAGGTCAAACCCAACGCGCTGCCCTGGCTCGCGCTCTCCGTCGTGGTGATCGCGCTCGACCAGCTCACCAAGTGGATCGTGCTCGGCTCGATCCGCCTCTACGAGCGCATCGAGGTGATCCCCGGGTTCTTCGACTGGACCCTGACCTACAACCCCGGCGCGGCCTTCAGCTTCCTGAGCGAGGCCGGCGGCTGGCAGCGCTGGTTCTTCACCGCATTGGCCATCGGCATCAGCGGCCTGCTGACGTGGTGGCTGGCGCGCACCCCGCGCAGCGACTGGCGCACGGCCCTGCCGTTCGCCCTGGTCATCGGCGGCGCGATCGGCAATGTCATCGACCGCCTGGTCCACGGCCAGGTCGTGGATTTCATCCTGGTCTACTGGCGCAGCTACCACTGGCCGGCGTTCAACCTCGCCGACTCGGCCATCGTGGGCGGCGCGATCGGGATCGTGCTGTTCAGCGTGTTCACGGGCAAGGCCGGGACGAAGGGGGGATAATGCCGGCCTCCCCGTTGAGGAACCCGGCCGTCCATGGCCGGACTTTCTGAGTTATGGACGTCCTGCTCGCCAATCCCCGCGGCTTCTGCGCCGGCGTCGACCGTGCGATCGAGATCGTCAAGCGCGCCATCGAGAACTTCGGCGCACCGATCTACGTCCGCCACGAGGTCGTGCACAACCGCTTCGTCGTGGACGACCTGAAGCAGCGCGGTGCCGTCTTCGTCGAGGAGCTGGACGAGGTGCCGGACGGCGCCATTGTCATCTACAGCGCGCACGGCGTCTCCCAGGCGGTGCGGCGCGAGGGCCAGCGGCGCGGCCTCAAGGTGTTCGACGCCACCTGCCCGCTGGTGACCAAGGTGCACATGGAGGTCGCCCGCCACTGCCGCGCCGGGCGCGACGTGGTCCTGATCGGGCATGCCGGCCACCCCGAGGTGGAGGGCACGATGGGGCAGTGGGACGCCGGCTGCGGCGCCGGACAGATCCACCTGGTCGAGAGCGTGGCCGATGCGCGGAAACTGGTGGTGGGCCAGCCCGGGCATCTCGCCTACACCAGCCAGACCACGCTGTCGGTGGACGAGACGCGCGACATCATCGCGGCCCTGCGCGAGCGCTTCCCGGCCATCCAGGGGCCGAAGCACGACGACATCTGCTACGCGACCCAGAACCGCCAGGACGCCGTGCGCGCGCTCGCCGCGGACTGCGACGTGGTGCTGGTGGTCGGTTCCGTGAACAGCTCGAACTCCAACCGCCTGCGCGAGCTGGCGGAGGTGTGCGGCGCCACCGCCTTCCTGATCGACGATGCGAAGGACATCGACCCGGCCTGGATCGTGGGGCGCGGCCGCGTCGGCGTCACCGCCGGCGCCTCCGCCCCGGAAGTGCTGGTCGAGGGCGTGCTCGCCCGCCTGCGGGAACTCGGCGCCACCGGCGTGCGCGAACTCGACGGCCAGCCGGAGACCATGGTCTTCGCCCTGCCGAAGGAGCTCCGCATCGCCCTGGTCGACTGAGCGCGGCCGTTGCGCCGCGGCCGCGGCCGCCCGTAGAATTGCCGGCTCCGCCGGAATAGCTCAGTTGGTAGAGCGGCGCATTCGTAATGCGTAGGTCGCAGGTTCGACTCCTGTTTCCGGCACCAGACGTTCGATGACGAAGGGCCCGCCGATGCGGGCCCTTCGTCGTTTCCGCGGCGGGCGAGGCCGGCGGCGGCCGCAGGCGTCTCGCCTTCCGCGACGCCGCTTGCGTAGGCTTGCGCACTGTCCGTCGCGAACCAGCACCCATGGCCAAGGCCAAGACCGCCTACGTCTGCTCCGAATGCGGGGCCAGCTTCAACAAGTGGCAGGGCCAGTGCGGCGAGTGCGGCGCCTGGAACACGCTGTCGGAATTCGTGGTTGAGCCGGCCTCCGCCGGCAAGGGCGCGGCGGCGCCGGCGCGCCACAGCGGCTGGGCCGGGCGCACCGACAACGCCGCGGTCACCTCGCTGGCGAGCGTCAGCCAGGCGGCGGAGGTGCGGGTCTCGACCGGCATCGGCGAACTCGACCGCGTGCTCGGCGGCGGCATGGTCGAAGGCTCGGTCGTGCTGGTGGGCGGCGATCCCGGCATCGGCAAGTCCACCCTGCTGACCCAGGCGCTGGCGTCCATCGGCCAGCAGCTGCCCAGCCTCTACGTCACCGGCGAGGAGTCGCTCGGGCAGATCGCCGGGCGTGCGCAGCGGCTCGGGCTGCCGCTGGACAACCTCGCGGCGCTGGCCGAGACCTGCGTGGAGAAGGTGCTGGCGCGCTGCGTCGAGCACCGCCCGCGACTGATCGTCGCCGACTCCATCCAGACCCTGTGGAGCGAGCAGCTCACCGCGGCGCCGGGCTCGGTCAGCCAGGTGCGCGAGAGCGCCGCCCGCCTGGTGCGCTTCGCGAAGGAGACCGGCACCAGCGTGTTCCTCGTCGGGCACGTGACCAAGGAGGGCGGCATCGCGGGACCGCGCGTGCTCGAGCACATGGTCGACGCGGTGCTCTATTTCGAGGGCGAGTCGGGCAGCCGCTTCCGCGTGTTGCGCGCCTTCAAGAACCGCTTCGGCGCGGTCAACGAACTCGGCGTGTTCGCGATGGGCGACAAGGGGCTGCGCGAGGTGCCGAATCCTTCGGCCATCTTCCTGTCCGGTGCGGCGGCCAACCCCGGCAGTGCCGTCATGGTGACCCGCGAGGGCACGCGGCCGCTCATGGTCGAGGTGCAGGCCCTGGTGGACCAGTCGCCGCTGGCCAATCCGCGGCGCGTCGCACTGGGCCTGGAGCAGAACCGCATGGCCATGCTGCTGGCGGTGCTGCACCGGCACGGCGGCGTCGGCGTGTTCGACCAGGACGTGTTCGTCAACGTGGTCGGCGGCATCCGGGTGCAGGAGACCGCCGCCGATCTCCCCGTGCTGCTGGCCGTGCTCTCCAGTCTGCGCGACGCGCCCCTGCCGGAGAAGACCGTCGCCTTCGGCGAGGTCGGTCTGTCGGGCGAGATCCGTCCCGTCCCGAACGGCGAGGAACGGCTCAAGGAGGCTGCGACCCACGGCTTCCGGCGCGCCATCGTGCCCAGGGCGAACGCGCCGAAGAAGAGCGCGTTCAAGGATCTCGAGGTCGTCGCCGTGGAGCGGCTGGCCGAGGCGCTGGAGGCGGTATGAGCCAGGAGCCCGTCCTCGACTTCGGGCGCGGGCGCATCCGTCCCTGGCGGCGCGGCGACCGTGCCGCCCTGCTGCGGCACGCGGACGACCCGCTGGTGGCGCGCTACCTCTCCCTGCGCTTTCCGCACCCGTACCGGCCGGAGGATGCCGACGCCTGGTTCGGGTTCGTGGAGGGACAGGCCCCGCTGTCGGCGTTCGCGCTCGACGTGGAGGGCGAGGCCGTCGGCGGGATCGGCCTGCGGCTGGGCGAACTGGAGTTCGCGCATTCCGCGGAGCTCGGCTACTGGCTCGGGCGCCGTCACTGGCGGCGCGGCATCGTCGGTGCGGCGGTGGCCGCCTTCGTGCCCTGGGCGGCGGAGCGGTTCGGCCTCCGGCGCATCGCGGCCTATGCCGACGTGCGCAACCTCGGCTCCGTCCGCGTCCTGGAGCGCAACGGCTTCGCACGCGAGGGCCTCCTGCGGTGCCGCGCCATCCGCGACGGCGACCCCCAGGACCACCTGGCCTTCGCCCGGCTGTTCCCGCCTGCAGGTTGATTGCCCAGCGCGCGCATCACGGGCTCCCTCCCGCGCCGACAGCGGGGAAGACCTGGGGAAGGGCGCTTTTGATCAGGATGTGAGGGTGGAGGAGCGGGGAAGGAGCGGCTGTCGTGTTTCCTCGCTTTCCCTCCCTGCAGCGCGCTGCGCGCGCTCACCCCCATCCCAGCCTTCCCCCGCAGGCGGGGAAGGGGCCGGTCGCGTGGGCGTGGAGGGCCTCGCCCGTGCATCTCGATTCCACCTGTCCGACGCAGCGCTGCCAGCTCCCTCCCCCGCGGACAGCGGGGGAGGGTTGGGGAGGGGGCGCTTTTGCTGCGGGTAGAGCAGCGAGGAATGGGCGCGGCCCCCTCGCTCCTCTACCGGTAGTTGAGCAGCAGCTCCTGCACGAACTTGCTGCCGAAGAAGGCCAGGAGCAGCAGGCCCATCGCGACCAGGGTCAGGCGCACGGCCTTGCCGCCGCGCCAGCCGTAGCGCCAGCGGCCGAGCAGCAGCACGCCGAACACGATCCACGACAGCACCGAGAGCACGGTCTTGTGCCAGAGGTGCTGGGAGAGCAGGTCGTGCACGAACAGCGCGCCCGACAGCAGGGTGGCGGAGAGCAGGACGAAACCCGTCCACAGGGTGCCGAACAGCAGCGCCTCGGTCTGGGTCAGCGGGGGCAGGGCGCGAAGCCAGGGGCCGAGGCGGCGCCGGCGCAGCGCCCGCTCCTGGACCCAGAGCAGGATGGCGAGCACCGCACCGATGGCCAGCGTCGCGTAGGCGAGCAGCGCCAGCCATGCGTGCAGCAGCAGGCGCCAGTCGAGGTCCTGCGTCCGTGCGTGGCCGAAATGGTGGTAGAGCAGCAGGGTGACCACCGCCAGCGGATAGACGACCACCCCCAGCGCGTCGAGATTGCGCTGCCAGCCGATGATGGTGCTGAGGCCGGCCATGCCCAGCCCCACCAGCGAGAGCGCGGCGAAGAAATGCAGGTCCGCGCCGCGCGCGTCGGGCCACACCATGGCGTGGTAGCCGGTGTGCAGCAGGACCGCCACCAGCGCGAGCAGCCTCGGGGCGAGGGGATTCCGGTCCTCCGCGGCCATGAAGGTGCGGGCCCCGATCGCCGCGGATACGAGGTAGGCGAGAGCGGCGAAATAGGGCACGAGGGGCATCCGCGCAGTGTCGCACAGCCGCGGGGGACCGAGAATCGCCCGGCCGGCCGCGGCTGCCGCGGGGGCGCTCCCGGTATACTGGGCAGTCCGACGTCTCCCTGTCCCGAGCCATGTTCGAGTCCCTGACCCAGCGCCTTTCCGGCACCATCGAGCGCCTGCGCGGGCGCGGCCGCCTGAGCGAGGAGAACATCCGCGAATCCCTGCGCGAGGTGCGCATCGCCCTGCTCGAGGCCGATGTCGCGCTGCCGGTCGTGCAGGCGGTGATCGAGCGCATCAAGGTGCGCGCGGTCGGCCAGGAGGTGCTGAAGAGCCTCACCCCCGGCCAGGCCCTCATCAAGGTGGTCCGCGACGAGCTGACCACGGTGATGGGCGCGCAGAGCGCCGAGCTGAACCTCAACGTCCCCGCGCCCGCCGTGATCCTCATGGCCGGCCTGCAGGGCGCGGGCAAGACCACCACCGTCGGCAAGCTCGCCAGGCACCTCAAGGAGCGCCGCAAGAAGAAGGTGATGGTGGTCAGCGCCGACGTCTACCGTCCCGCCGCCATCCAGCAGCTGGAGACGCTCGCGAAGCAGGTGGACGTGCTGTTCCATCCCTCGCAGGGCAGCGACGACCCGGTCGACATCGCGCGCGCCGCCATCGACGCGGCCCGCAGGAACCACGTCGACGTGCTGATCGTCGACACTGCCGGCCGCCTTGCCATCGACGAGGCGATGATGGCCGAGATCAAGGCGCTGCACGCCGCGATCCAGCCGGTGGAGACGCTGTTCACCGTCGACGCCATGACCGGCCAGGACGCGGCCAACACCGCCAAGGCCTTCGCCGAGGCGCTGCCGCTGACCGGCGTCGTGCTCACCAAGACCGACGGCGACGCCCGTGGCGGCGCGGCGCTGTCGGTGCGCTACATCACCGGCAAGCCGATCAAGTTCATCGGCACCGGCGAGAAGGTCGACGGGCTGGACGTCTTCCATCCCGACCGCATCGCGACCCGCATCCTCGACATGGGCGACGTGCTGTCGCTGGTGGAGCAGGTCGAGCGCGACGTCGACCAGGAGAAGGCCAAGAAGCTCGCCGAGAAGGTCGCCAAGGGCAAGAAGTTCGACCTCAACGACATGCGCGACCAGCTCCAGCAGATGCAGGGGATGGGCGGCATCGGCGCGCTGATGGACAAGCTGCCGGGCATCGGCCAGGTGCCTGAGAACCTCAAGCAGCAGGTCACCGGCAAGGAAGTGCCGCGCATGATCGCCATCATCGACTCGATGACGAAGAAGGAGCGCCGCCACCCGGCCCTGCTCAACGGCTCGCGCCGCGCGCGCATCGCCCGCGGTTCGGGCACCACGCCCGCCGACGTCAACCGCCTGATGAAGCAGTTCATGCAGATGGAGAAGATGATGAGCAAGCTCTCCCAGGGTGGCATGAAGGGCCTGATGCGGAGCATGCGCGGCATGGCGGGGATGATGGGCGGCGGTCGCGGGGGGATGCCGTTCCGCTGAGGGCCCGGGGCCCGGGCTTGGGGCTTGGGGCGGGACGGGTCATCGGGGCCTGAAGGTCGCTGTGGTGGGCGAGTGCGCGCAGCGCGCCTTGCCTGCATGTGGCCTGCGACGCCTACAGCGGATGGAACATCGGCCTGTGCGATCCTCCAGGTCCCGATTCCCACTTCCCGATTTCCGGCCCACCCGCCATGCCCCCCGCCGCCCGCCTCGAACTGAACGGTCGCCCCGCCGGCGCCGCCGATCTCGCGGCGCTGGCCGGGGCGAACTACGGGCACTTCACCACCATGCAGGTGCGCGCGGGGGCGGTGCGGGGGCTCGATCTTCACCTTGGGCGGCTCGCGGAGGCGACCGAGGTGCTGTTCGCCCGCCCGCTCGACCGCGACGGCGTGCGCGGATGGCTGCGCCAGGCGCTCGCCGGCAGCGATGCGCCCTGCACCCTGCGCGCGACGGTGTTCTCGCGCGGCTTCGACCGCCGGCATCCCGAACGCGCCGCTGCGCCCGACGTCCTGGTCTCCACCGCCCCGCCGGCACCCGCCGGCGCACCGCTGCGGGTGCGTTCGGTCCTCTACCGGCGCGAGCTGCCGGCGATCAAGCACCTGGGCACCTTCCCGGTCCTGCACCACCTGCGCGAGGCGAGGCAGGCGGGGTTCGACGACATCCTGCTGATCGACGACGCCGGCCACGTGGCCGAGGGCTCGTTCTGGAGCGTGTGCTTCGTCGAGGAGGGGCGCGTGGTCTGGCCGGACGCGCCCGCACTCCGCGGCGTGACCGAGCGCCTGGTGGAAGCGGGGCTGGCGCGCGCGGGCGTCGCCTGCGTGCGCGAACCGGTGCGCATGGCCGATCTCCCGCGCTTCCAGGGGGCCTTCGCGCTGAACGCCGGAGGCATCCGCCCCGTGGTGGCGATCGATGGCCTGCAGTTCGACCGGCAGGATCCCTGGGCCGCCCGCCTGTTCGCCGCACTGGAGTCGCAGCCGGCGGAACGGATCTGAGCGGTGCGCCCACGCGGCAGGCGCGGGCGGGGCGCCCATCGCCGTACCGCGAGGAATGAGGCACCAAGAGCGGGAACACAGGGAAGCATGGCTGCCCGTCCTGCTTCCGGTCCTCCTTGATCCAGCGCGCTGCGCGCGTTCACCCCCATCCCAGCCTTCCCCCGCAGGCGGGGGAAGGGGCGGGTCGCATGGGCATGGGCGCTCGTCCCTCTGCCGCCGTTGGTCCGGAGCGCCGGCAGCGCCCTCCCCTGCGAAGCGGGGGAGGGTTGGAGGGGCGCTTTCGGCTGGGAAGCGAGACGTGAGGAATGAGAAAGGAGGGAGGCTCCTGGCCCCGCACTCGCTTCCCGCTCCTCTCACTCGCTCCTGCGGACCGTTTGACCCGATGTCTGGAACCCCACTTTCCTTCGCTGCCGCCGTCGCCTAAACTACGCGGCTTACCTCGCCATCCTGGCGACTGGGCAACACTGGGAAAACCACCATGGTCAAGATCCGACTGACCCGCGGCGGCGCCAAGAAGCGTCCGTTCTACCACGTCATCGTCACCGACTCGCGCAGCGCGCGCGACGGTCGCAACATCGAGCGGGTGGGCTACTTCAATCCGGTCGCCTCGGGCGCCGAGAAGCGCGTCGAGATCGACGTGGAGCGCGTGCAGCACTGGGTGGGCCAGGGCGCGCAGCTGACGGACAAGGTGCGGGCGCTGCTGAAGGAAGCCGCCGCGCAGACCCCGGCCACGGCCTGAGGTCCTCGGCCGCGCCCCGCGCGGCCGGTTCGTGCACATGAACGACGAACGCCGACTCCTGCTGGGCAGGATCGTCGGCGTTTTCGGTATCCGCGGCGAGCTCAAGATCGAGTCGCACACCGAGCCGCGGACCGCCATCTTCGACTACCAGCCCTGGACCCTCCGCGCCGGCGGGCGCGAGCGTGAGGTCTCCGGCGTGCGCGGCAAGGCGACCGGCAAGAACATCGTCGCCACCTTCCCGGGCATCGAGGACCGCGACGCGGCGGAGACGCTGATCGGGCAGGAGATCTGGGTGCCGCGCTCGGCGCTGCCGGCCGCGGCGCCGGGCGAGTACTACTGGGTGGACCTCGAGGGCCTCGAGGTCGTCACCGTCGAGGGCGTCGCCCTCGGCCGCATCTCGCACCTCTTCGCGACGGGCGCCAACGACGTGGTCGTCGTGCGCGGCGACCGCGAACGCCTGCTGCCCTACGTCATGGGCGACGTCATCCACAGCATCGACCTCGACGCGGGGCGGATGGTGGTGGACTGGGATCCGGAGTTCTGAAGCGGGGAAGAGGGAACCGGGAATAGGGAGGTGCAGGCGCTCTCGAGCCGCTCGCCCCGTCTTTCTGGCCATGCTGGCACCGGACGACGCCTGCCGGCGACCCGCCGTCATGACGACAGCGGCTTCCATTCCCCCTTCCCGATTCCCCATTCCCGCTCCACCCTCACGCCATGCGCCTCGACATCCTCACGCTCTTCCCCGACTTCATCCAGGCCAGCGCCGCGCTGGGCGTGGTGGGGCGGGCGTGCGAGCGGGGGCTGCTGGAGGTGGTGGCGCACAACCCCCGGGACCACGCGGCCGGCAACTACCGCCGGGTCGACGAGCGGCCGTTCGGCGGCGGCCCGGGCATGGTCATGCTCATCGACCCCCTGCGCGCGACCCTGGCGGCCGCGCGCGCGGCGGATCCGCGTCCGGCGCCGGTGGTCCTGCTCTCGCCGCAGGGCGAGCGGCTGACCCAGCGCCGGGTGCGCGAGTTCGCGGCGATGCCGCGGCTGATCCTGGTCTGCGGGCGCTACGAGGGCATCGACGAGCGCTTCGTGGAGGCCGAGGTCGATCTCGAGATCTCCATCGGCGACTACGTGCTCTCCGGGGGCGAACTCGGCGCCGCGGTGCTGGTGGACGCCATCGGCAGGCTGCAGGAGGGCGCGCTCAACGACGCCGCCTCCGCCGTGCAGGACAGCTTCGAGGACGGCCTGCTGGACTGCCCGCACTACACCCGTCCCGAGTCGCACGCCCTGGGCGAGGTGCCCGCGGTGCTCCGGGGCGGGGACCATGCGGCCATCGCGCGCTGGCGCCGGCAGCAGTCGCTGGGCAGGACCTGGCTCAGGCGGCCGGACCTGCTGGCGCGGACCGCGCTCTCGGCGAGCGACCGCGCGCTGCTGGAGGCGTTCCAGCGGGCGTGGCGGGCCGCGCAGGAAACCTCCCGGCCCCTCTAGCACATGCGGGGATTTGCGGGCTATAATGCCCGACTTTCCGACGCGCCAGGCTGGCTTGGGCGCAACAGAACAACTCCAGGTCGGTGACCGTCATGAACAAGCTCATCCAGGAATTCGAAGCCGCTCAGATCCAGCGCCAGCTGCCTGATTTCGGCCCCGGCGACACCGTCGTCGTCAACGTGAAGGTGAAGGAAGGCAACCGCGAGCGCGTCCAGGCCTACGAGGGCGTGGTCATCGCGAAGAAGAACGCCGGCCTGAACTCGGCCTTCACCGTCCGCAAGATCTCGCACGGCTTCGGCGTCGAGCGCGTCTTCCAGACCCACAGCGCGCTGATCGACTCGGTCGAGGTGAAGCGCCGCGGCAAGGTCCGCGCCGGCAAGCTGTACTACCTGCGCGGTCTCGAGGGCAAGAAGGCCCGCATCAAGGAAGACCTGGCCGCCACCGCGCGCGCCTCGGCAGCCGCCCAGGCCGCCGAATAAGACAAGCTCCGGGCGACGACGAAACGGCCACCTTCGGGTGGCCGTTTCTGTTTTGGGCTTTGGGCTCAGGGCTCAGGGCTCAGGGCTTGGGGCTTGGGGCTCAGGGCTTGGGGCTTGGGGCTTGGGGCTCAGGGCTTGGGGCTTGGGGCTTGGGGCTTGGGGCTCAGGGCTCAGGGCTTTGGGGCTTGGGGCTTGGGGCTTGGGGCGGGGTGGCCGGATCCGCTATGCCCAAAGCCCCGTGCCCCATGCCCACGCCCTCCCAGCTTGAAATCCGCAACGCAGCGACCCACCTACGGCGGCAGTCTTCCACTCACTCCGACTGCCGCCCATGACCGTCGAGACGCATTCCTTCCAGGCCGAGGTGAAGCAGGTCCTGCACCTCGTCATCCACTCGCTCTACTCCAACAAGGACATCTTCCTGCGCGAGCTGGTGTCCAACGCCTCGGACGCCTGCGACAAGCTGCGCTTCGAGGCGATCAAGCAGCCGGAGCTGCTGGGCGAGGACGGGACGCTCGCCATCGACATCCGCTTCGACCCGCAGGCCCGCACCGTCACCATCGCCGACAACGGCATCGGCATGAGCCGGGAGGAGCTCGCCGAGCACCTCGGCACCATCGCGCGCTCGGGCACGAAGAAGTTCCTCGAATCGCTGAGCGACAACGACAAGGCGAACGCGCAGCTGATCGGCCAGTTCGGCGTCGGCTTCTATTCCGCCTTCATCGTCGCCGACCGGGTCACGGTCACCTCGCGCCGCGCCGGCAGCGACCAGGCCTGGACCTGGGCGTCGGCCGGCGACGGCGAGTACACCATCGCGCCGGCCGAGAAGGCGGGCCGTGGCACCGCCATCGTCCTGCACCTGCGCGAGGGCGAGGACGAGTACCTCAACGGCTGGAAGCTGCGCAGCCTGGTGCACAAGTACTCCGAGCACATCGACTTCCCGATCCGCCTGCCCGCCGAGAAGGCGGACGCGGACGAGGAGAAGGACGAGGGCGCGTCCGGCGGCGAGACGCTCGAGACCGTCAACGAGGCCACCGCGCTGTGGACGCGGCCGCGCAACGAGATCTCCGACGACGACTACAAGGCCTTCTACAAGCACGTCTCCGGCGATTTCGGCGACCCGCTGGTGTGGACGCACAACCGCGTCGAGGGCAACCAGAACTTCACCTCGCTGCTGTTCGTGCCGGCGCGCGCGCCCTTCGACTTCATGGGCGGCGGACGCGACGAGCGCAAGGGCCTGAAGCTCTACATCAAGCGCGTCTTCATCATGGACGCCGCCGAGCAGATGCTGCCGCCCTACCTGCGCTTCGTGCGTGGCGTGGTCGATTCCGACGACCTGCCGCTCAACGTCAGCCGCGAGCTGCTGCAGTCCAGCCGCCAGGTCGAGCGCATCAAGGGCGCGCTGACCAAGCGCGTGCTCGACCTGCTCGAGAAGCTGGCGCGGGAGGAGGCCGAGAAGTACGCCGGGTTCTGGAAGGAGTTCGGCGCCACGCTGAAGGAGGGCGTCGCCGACGATCCGTCGTCCGCCGAGCGCCTGATGAAGCTGCTGCGCTTCCCCTCCACGCAGAGCGCCAGCGCCGACGAGCTGGTCTCGCTCGAGCAGTACGTCGAGCGCATGAAGCCGGGGCAGGAGGCGATCTACTACCTCACCGCCGACGGCTGGAACGCGGCCCGGAACAGCCCCCAGCTCGAGGCGCTGAAGGCGCGCGGCATCGAGGTGCTGCTCATGCACGAGCGCATCGACGAGTGGATGGCGGGCTACCTGACCCGCTTCGCCGACAAGCCGTTCCGCAACGTCGCCAAGGGTGAGCTGGACCTGGAAAAGCTCGGGGAGGCCGACGGCGCCGACGCCCGGGCCCGGCGCGAGGAGGCCGCGAAGGCCGCCGAGCCCGTGGTGGAAAAGATCAAGGCCGCGCTCGGCGACCGGGTCAAGGAGGTCAAGGTCTCGACCCGCCTCACCGATTCGGCGTCCTGCCTGGTTCTGGGCGAGTACGACATGGCCCTGCACATGCAGCGCCTGCTGAAGGCGGCGGGGCAGATGGTGCCGGGCGCCAAGCCCGTGCTCGAGATCAACGCCACGCACCCGCTGGTGCAGCGGCTGGCCTCGGCCGACGAGGCGCAGGCCACCGACCTGGCCCTGCTGCTGTTCGAGCAGGCGCAGGTCGCCGAAGGCGCCCAGCTCGACGATCCCGCGGCCTTCGTGCAGCGCGTGAACCGCCTGCTGCTCAGCTGAGCGACGGCGTCGGGCTCACCCGGAAGGGGCCGCATCCGCGGCCCCTTCGTCGTTTCAGTCTGCCTGGCTGTGGAGCACGGCGCCGGTCGCGCCATGGATGCGCAGTTCGACCGGGCGGCCCTGGGGATCGAGCGCGTCCGCCTCCCACAGCGCGTCCTCGCGTTCGAGGTCGCGGATCGCGGTGTAGCCGGCGCCCTCGAGCGCGGCGGCGACGGCGGCGGCATCGAGCAGGGTGCGCCCGTCCTCCGGGTCGAGGATCTCGCCGGTGGCCGGGTCGATGTGCACGTCGCTCCAGCGGCCGTCCGCGCGCCGCACGTCGGCTTCCCAGAGCCCGTCGTCGAACTCCAGGTCGCGCACCTCGGCATGGCCGGCGGCACGCAGCAGTTCGGCGGCCTCGGCGGCGCGCATGGCCGGCTGGGCGGCGGCCATGCCGCCGGCGGTCAGCAGGGCGGCGGCGAGGGAGGCGGGGAGGAGGCGGGAAAGGCGCATGTCGTGGTCCTTGGTGTCTGCCGGTGGCCCGGCGGGAGCGCACACTCTCCGGATCGCGTCTAACCGGCGTCTGATCGTGCGGTTCACAACGCGTTTAATGCGTGGCGCGATGCTGCGCGGATGACCGCGTTCCTTCGCTCCTTCCCCGCGCGTGCCGTCCTGGCGTTGCTGGCCGTCGTCCTGGCGGCCGGTGCGGCGCCGCTGCCTTCCCGCAGCGCCGGGTCCGGTGCCGACGCCGACCACGAGCGCGCCCGCGAGGCCCGCCGCCGCGGCGACTACGTCCCCCTTGCCGAGATCCTCGCGGACGCGGAGCGTCGCTATCCCGGGCGGGTGATCGAGGTCGAGCTCGACGACGACCAGTACGAGATCGAGATCCTGCAGGCCGACGGGCGCGTGGTCGAGCTGGAATACGATGCCCGCACCGGCCGTCTCGAGGACGTCGACTACGACGACGACTGAGCGCCGCCGCACCGCTGCCGGAGTCACCCATGCGCATCCTGCTCGCCGAGGACGACGACGCGCTCGCCGCCCGCATCGCGACGGCCCTGGCCGAGGCCGGCTATGCGCACGAGCGGGTGGCCGACGGCGTGCAGGCGGAGTTCCTCGGGCAGACCGAGTCCTTCGACGCGGCCGTGCTCGACCTCGGCCTGCCCGGCATGGACGGGCTGTCGGTCCTGCACCGCTGGCGCGAGGCGGGGCTGGCGCTGCCGGTGCTGATCCTGACCGCGCGCGGGCGCTGGCACGACAAGCTGGCCGGGTTCGACGCCGGCGCCGACGACTACCTCACCAAGCCGTTCCAGATCGACGAGCTGATCCTGCGCCTGCGCGCGCTGATCCGCCGCGCCGCGGGCCATGCCAGCGCCCGCCTGCGCTGCGGGCCGCTGGAGCTCGACGTCAACGCCGGGCGCTTCCTGCTCGACGGCGGCCCGCTCGGGCTGACCGCGCAGGAGTTCCGCATCCTCGCCTACTTCATGCACCACGCGGGCCGCGTGATCAGCCGCAGCGAGCTCGGCGAGCACGTCTACGACAACGGCTACGACCCCGACTCGAACGTGATCGACGTGCTGATCGGCCGCATCCGCCGGAAGCTGTCCGCGCCGCTGCTGCACACGGTCCGCGGGCAGGGCTTCCGCCTCGCCGAGACGCCGTGACCTCGCTGCGCGCGCGGCTGTGGACGGGCGGCATCGCCGGCGTGGCGGTCGCCGCCCTGCTGGCGGCCTGGCTGCTGGGTGCGGGCTTCGAGCGCGCCGCGCAGCGCACGCTCGACCACCGCCTGCAGGACGACTTCGCCTCCGTCGTGGCCCTGCTCCAGGTGTTGCCCGACGGCGCCATTGGCCTGCGCCGGGAGCCTTTCGACGAGCGCTATGCGCGCGTGTTCTCCGGCTGGTACTGGCGGGTCGAGGACGGACCGGCGGTGCTGCAGTCGCGCTCGCTCTGGGACGGCGGGATCCTGCTGGAAGAGGGTGCGGAGGAGACCGGTGCCGGCGCGCGCCGAGGCTTCGCCACGGGGCCGCGCGGCGAGCGCCTGCGCGTGTTCGAGCAGGACGTGCGTCTGCCGCGTGCGGAGCGTCCGGTGCGGGTCGCGGTGGCCGCCGGCCTGGACGCGACGGAGCGCGCGGTGCGCGAGTTCCGCTTGCTCGCCGCCGCGGCGGTCGCCGCCATCGCCGCGGCCCTGCTGCTGGCCCTGGCCGCACAGGTGGCCTGGAGCCTGCGGCCGTTCCGGCGCATCGGGCGGACCCTGGCCCGCGTGCGCCGCGGCGAGCGCGCGCGCTTCGACGCGCAGGCGCTGCCGGCCGAGGTCGCGCCGCTGGCGGCCGAGATCGACGCCCTGCTCGACGAGCACGAACGCCGCGTGGCGCGGGCGCGCAGTGCCGCCCAGGATCTCGCGCACGCGCTCAAGACCCCGCTGGCGGTGATCGAGACCGAGCTGCAGCGCGGCGCCGTGCCGGAGGCCGTGCGGAGCGAGACGGCGCGCATCCGCGCCATCGTCGAGCGCTACACCGCCGTGGGTGCCGGCGTGGACCCGCGCGCGCGCAGTCCGGTGGCGCCCGTGGCCGAGGCGGTGGCGGCGCTGATGCGGCGCGTGCATGCGGCACGCGGGCTGGACCTGCAGGTCGACGTGCCGGGGGAACTGGTCTTCGCCGGGAGCCGCGAGGACCTCGAGGAACTCCTCGGCAACCTGCTCGACAACGCCTGCAAATGGGCGCGCAGCGCGGTCCGCGTGCGGGCCGGCAGCGACGGTGCGCGGCTGTGGATCGAGGTCGCCGACGATGGCCCCGGGCTCGCCGACGCCGACCTCCAGCGCGTCCGTCGCCGCGGCGTGCGCCTGGACGAGCGCGTGCCCGGGACCGGGCACGGGCTGGCCATCGTCGAGGCGGTCGTCGAGAGCTACGGCGGCGCGTTCGAGCTGGAGCCGGGCTCGCCCGGGCTGCGCGCGAGGCTGCTGCTGCCGAGCGGCGGCTGAATGTCCGGCGGCGCATCCGCCAGCGGTGCGGTGGCCTGCGCGGCGACGTTGGCCGGCGTCGCCTCGACCGCGCGCTCCAGCATCCGCGCCCGCCGCCAGCCGCCCCAGCGGTAGTAGGCCAGGGACAGCAGCATCGCCCCCGCCCCGCTGACCGGGAAGCTCCACCACACGGCGTCCTGGCCGAGCACCGGCTGCATGAAGGCGGCGAAGGGCACCCGCACGCCCCAGAGCGCGAAGGCGAGGATCAGCAGCGGCGGCACCACGGCCCCCGTGGAGCGCACCACGCCGGAGATCACGAAGGTCACCCCGAAGAACAGGAAGGAGCCGATCGCGATGTGGTTGAGGTGGCGCGCCGCCTCCACCGCCGGGCTGCCCACCGGCAGGAACAGGGTGAGCGTGTAGCGGTCGAACAGCACGATGGCCGCGATCAGCAGGCCCGTCATCAGGAAGTTGAAGCCCACGCCGGCGCGCGCCACCGCGTGCACGCGCGGCCACAGGCCGGCGCCGACGTTCTGCGCGGCCATCGACGAGCAGGCCGCGCCGATCGCCATCGCCGGCATCTGCACGTAGGTCCAGAGCTGCAGCGCGGCGCCGTAGGCCGCGGTGGTCTCGGTGCCGAAGCCGTTGACCATGGAGATCAGCGCGATCAGCGACAGCGAGATCAGCACCATCTGCAGGCCCATCGGCAGGCCCTTGACCACCAGCGTGCGCAGCACCGCCGGATCGGGGAGGTAGAGTCGGCGCTCGGCGCGGCCGATCCACAGCGGGTGGCGGCGATGCCGCAGCCACAGCAGCAGGCCGAGGAAGCTCGCCGCGTTCGCGATCAGGGTTGCGGTCGCCGCGCCGGCGATGCCCAGCTCAGGCAGGGGCCCGAGGCCGAAGATCAGCAGCGGGTTGAGCGCGATGTCCAGCAGCACCACCACGACCAGGAACAGGAAGGGCGTGCGGGTGTCGCCGGCGCCGCGCAGCGCCGCGGAGACGAAGGCCAGCGCGTAGAGGAAGGGCACCGCCAGGAAGATCACCCGCAGGTAGACGTCCGCCAGCGGCAGCGCCTCGGCGGGCGTGCCCATCCACCCGAGGACGTGGCGCGACAGCGGCAACCCGGCCGCCGCGACGAGCAGCGAGATGCCGATGAAGAAGGTCGCGCTGGTGCCCATCACCCGCCGCGCCACCTCCGGTTCGCGCGCGCCGGTGGCCTGGGCGATCAGGATGGTCGCCGCCATGCTGATGCCGAACACCGCGCCCAGCAGGAAGAACAGGATGTTGTTGGCGTTGGTCGCCGCCGTCAGCGCCGCCTCGCCGAGATGCCGCCCGATCCACACCGCGTTGACCGAGCCGTTGAGCGACTGCAGCACGTTGCCGGCGAGGATCGGCAGCGCGAACACGGCCAGCGTGCGCGGGACCGGGCCCTCGACGAGGCGGCGGTCGCGCGCGGAGGGCGGGGCGGCGGGCGGCATGCGAAAGCGTCTCTGCGGCGGCGGCACCGAGGCTGCCCGCCGCGGCGCGAAGCGTGCGTGCGCGTATCCTTGGGCGCCGCGTCCGTCACGGCCCGGTCACCGCGCCGGGATCAAGAAAGACGCGTCCAGCCCGTTCCGACGCATGACCGCGACCACCGAGACCCCGCCCGCCATCCGCCTCGACCTCTGGCTCTGGGCGGCCCGCTTCTTCAAGACCCGCGCGCTCGCCAAGCAGGCCATCGACAACGGCCGCGTGCGCATCGGCGGCGCCCACTGCAAGCCGTCGCGCGCCGTGCGCGCCGGCGAGCGCCTGGAGATCGTCCGCGGCGAGGAGCGCTTCGAAGTGGACGTGCTCGGGGTGTCGGACACCCGTGGCCCGGCGCCGGTGGCGCAGACCCTCTATGCCGAGACGGAGGCCTCGCGCGAGGCCCGCGCCGCCGCGCGCGAGGCGCGCCGCCTGGCCGGCCCGGTGGCGCCGCCGCAGCGGCCCGACAAGAAGGCGCGCCGCCAGATCAAGTCGTTCAAGCAGGCCGACGACGGCCTGCCGCCGTGGTTTCCGCGCTAGGCGCGCCTGCACATCGGTGCGTCGCCGCGCGCCTGTGGGAGCGGCTTCAGCCGCGATTGCCGCGCCGCCGCGCCCCCAGGTCGCGGCTGAAGCCGCTCCTACATCGCATGGCATCCGCGCACGGCCGCGCGCCGGCACGGTTGCCGCCGCGCCGCGGTCGCGCTACAACGGGGCCCATGCACGTCGCGCGCTCCCTCGCTGCGTTCCGACCGACCGGCCCTGCCAGCCGGGCCGCGCGCGTGCTCCGCACCGTCGCCACCACCACCATCGGCGGTACCGGTACCACCGGTACGCCGGCGTGCGTGCGGTCCGGAGACTGAGATCCTCCACCGCCGCACCCGGACCGGGTGCGGCGATGCGAATCCCCACCCGTCCGGCGCGGCCTCACCAGAAGGCCCACGCCATGAGCAGCTCCGCAGTCGCCCTTCCCGCGTCGCCGGCCGATGCACCGGCCGTCGCCGCTCCCCTCCCTGCGCACGCGCACAAGTTCGGCGGTTCCAGCCTCGCCGAAGCCGGCCGCATCGCCGCCGCGGCCGGGATCCTGCGCGGCGAGGCGGGGCCTGGCCTCGTCGTCGCCTCGGCCATGCGCGGCGTCACCGACGCCCTGATCCGCCTCGGCGAGCGCGCGGCGACCGGCGACGGCGGCTGGGTGGGCGAGCTGGACGCGCTGCGCGCGCGGCATCGCGACGCCGCGCGGGGGCTGGCGGTGCCGGACGCCCTGCACGCATGGCTGGACGCGGCCTTCGCCGATCTCGGCAGGCGGCTCGCCGCGTTCGATCCCGCACGTCCGCCGGAGCCCGACGTCCTGGCGGACGTCCACGGCTTCGGCGAGCTCTGCGCCTCGCGCCTGCTGCACGCGGCGCTCGGCGGCGAGGCGGACGGCTGGGCCTGGCTGGATGCCCGCGAGGTGCTGGTGGTGGAGCAGGGCGAACTCGGCGCGGCGGTGGACTGGGCGGCCAGCGCGGACCGCCTCGCCGCCTGGCGCGCCGCGCATCCGGAGTCGGGCATCGTCGCCACGGGCTTCCTCGCCCGCGACCGCGCCGGGCGCACGACCACCCTCGGCCGCAACGGCGGCGACTACTCCGGCGCGATCCTCGCCTCGCTCTGCGACGCCCGCGAACTCACCATCTGGACCGACGTGGACGGTGTGCTCTCCGCCGATCCGCGGTGCGTGCCGGATGCGGTCTGCCTGCCGGCGTTGTCCTACGCCGAGGCCTGCGAGCTGGCCTACTTCGGCGCCAGGGTGATCCATCCGCAGACGCTGGCGCCCGCGATGGCGCGCGGCATGACGCTGCGCATCCGCAACAGCCTGCGCCCCGAGCGCCCGGGGACGCACATCGGTCCCGGGCCGTCGCCCGCCGCCGGACCGGTCAAGGGCCTGAGCCTGGTGTCCGAGCTCGCCGTGCTGGAACTGAGCGGCGCGGGCATGATCGGCGTGCCGGGGACCGCCGAACGGCTGTTCTCCGCGCTGCATGCCGTGCGGGTGTCGGTGGTGATGATCTCGCAGGGCTCGTCCGAGCATTCGATCTGCTGCCTCGTCCGCGCAGCGCAGGCGGAGGCCGCCGAGGCCGCGGTGCGCGCGGCCTTCGTCGACGAGATCGCGCGCGGGCAGATCCAGGGCGTGTCCACGACCCGCGACGTCGCCGTGCTCGCCGCGGTGGGCGACGGCATGGTCGGCACGCCCGGCGTCGCCGCGCGCCTGCTCGGCGCGCTGGCGCACGCCCGGGTCAATCTGCGCGCGATCGCCCAGGGCGCGTCGGAGCGGAATCTTTCGGTCGCCATCGCCGCGGGCGACGCCGAGCGGGCGCTGCGCGCGGCCCACGCCGCCTTCTGGCTGTCGCCGCACACCGTGTCCATCGGCGTGATCGGGACCGGCAACGTCGGCACCGCGCTGCTGGCGCAGTTCGCCGACACGCTCGCGCGGCTGCGCAGCACGGCCAACCTCGACCTCCGGGTGCGCGCCATCGCCAACAGCCGGCGCATGCGCCTGTCGGACGCGCCGCTGGACGCCGAGGCCCTGCGCGCCGGGGTGGACTTCGACCCCACGCCGGTCGACTTGGACGCCTTCGCCGCGCACGTGCGCAGCAGTGCCCTGCCGCACGCGGTGATCGTCGACTGCAGCGCGAGCGCGGAGGTGGCCGCGCGCTACGCCGACTGGCTGGCCGCGGGCATCCACGTGGTCACGCCCAACAAGCAGGCCGGCAGCGGCGACTGGACGCGCTACGCGGCCATCCGCGAGGCCGCGCTGCGCAGCGGCGCGCGCTTCCGCTACGAAGCCACGGTCGGCGCCGGCCTGCCGGTGATCCAGACCCTGCGCAGCCTGCTCGACACCGGCGACGCCCTGCTATCGATCGAGGGCATCCTGTCGGGCACCCTGGCCTGGCTGTTCAACCGCTACGACGGCAGCCGGCCGTTCTCGGCCCTGGTCCGCGAGGCGCATGCGCAGGGCTTCACCGAACCCGACCCGCGCGACGACCTCGGCGGCATCGACGTCGCGCGCAAGGTGGTCATCCTCGCGCGGGAGGCCGGCTGGCCGCTCACCCTGGACCGCGTGGAGGTCGAAGGGCTGGTGCCGCCGGCCCTGGCCGCGCTGCCGCGCGAGGCCTTCCTTGCGCGCCTGGAGGAGCTCGACGCGCCGCTGGCGGCGCGGCTGGCGGCGGCCCGGGCGGAAGGGCGGGTGCTGCGCTACCTCGCCCGCCTGGACCGCGACGGCACCGCCCGCGTCGGGCTCGCGGCGGTCGATCCGGCCGACGCCTGCGCGCAGGGACGGCTGACCGACAACCTCGTGCAGTTCCGCACCCGCCGCTATGCCGAGAACCCGCTGGTGGTGCAGGGGCCGGGCGCGGGGCCGGACGTGACCGCGGCCGGGGTCTTCGGCGATCTTCTGCAGATCGCGCATGCGCTGGGGGCACGGATTTGAGCACGAGGACGACGACGCGCCCGCAGGGCGTCGGGGCGGCGCCGCAGGTGGCGGTCGGCGAGGCCTGGGCCAGCGTCGGCAACATCGGCGTGGGCTTCGACGTGCTCGGCCACGTCGTCCGCGGCCCGAGCGACCGGGTGCGCGTGCGCAGGACCGCCGCGCCCGGGGTGCGCATCGCGGAAGTCGGCGGCTGCGCGCCGGACCTGCCGCGCGACCCCGAGGCCAACACCGCCGGCCGCGCGCTGATGGCGCTGCGCGCGCGCCTCGGCCTGGCGCACGGCTTCGAGCTGGAGATCGACAAGGGCATCCCGCTGGGATCGGGGCTGGGCGGTTCCGCCGCCTCCGCGGTCGCCGCGCTGGTCGCGGCCAACGCCCTGCTCGACGCGCCGCTGTCGCGCGAGGCGCTCTATCCCTGCGCGCTGGAGGGCGAGGCGGTGGCCAGCGGCAGTGCGCACGGCGACAACGTGGCGCCCATGCTGCTCGGCGGGCTGGTCCTGGCGACCCCGCGGCGGATGATCCCGCTCGACGTGCCGGACTGGCTGCACTGCGTGGTGGTGCATCCGGACCAGGTGCTGGAGACGCGGCGCGCCCGCGCGGCACTGGCCGAGCCGTTCCGGCTGGAGACGGTGGTCGCGCACAGTACCCACCTGGCGCTGTTCCTCACCGGGCTGGCGCGCGGCGACCGCAGGCTGATCCACGAGGGCCTCGTCGACGTGCTGGTGGAGCCGCGGCGTGCACGGCTGATCCCGGGCTTCGCCGCGGTGAAGGCCGCGGCCTTCGACCATCGGGCGCTCGGCGCGAGCATCTCCGGCGCGGGGCCGAGCGTGTTCGCCTGGTTCGACGACGCCGAGCGCGCACAGGCGGCGGGCGAGGCCATGCGCGCGGCCTTCGCCGCGGCGGGCTTCGCGTCGCGCGCCTGGGTCTCGCCGGTGGCCGGGCCGGCGGCGGCGGTGCGGCCATGCGGTTCCTGAGCACCCGCGGCGGCGTGGCGCCGACCGGCCTGTCCGCGGCGCTGGCCGCCGGGCTGGCTCCGGATGGCGGGCTGTTCGTGCCCGAACGCGTGCCGCGGCTCGACCCGGCGGGCTTTCCGGAGGACGCCTCGCTCGCCGCGACCGCCGCGCACCTGCTCGCCCCCTTCTTCGAGGGCGATCCGCTGGCCGGCGCGCTGGATGCCGTCTGCGCGGAGGCCTTCGCCATCGCCGCGCCCCTGCGCCCGCTGCGCGGCGCGGGGGACTTCGTGCTGGAGCTGTTCCACGGCCCGACCGCGGCCTTCAAGGACTTCGGGGCGCGCTTCCTCGCCGCCTGCCTCGAACGGATGCCGCGCGATCCGGCGCGCCCGCTGACCGTCCTCGTCGCCACCTCGGGCGACACCGGCGCGGCGGTCGCGGGGGCCTTCCACGGACGCGAGGGCATGCGGGTACTGATCCTGTACCCGGAGGGCCGGGTGTCGCCGCGCCAGGCGCAGGGGCTCGAGGCCTGGGGCGGCAACGTGCGCGCGCTGCGCGTGGCCGGCAGCTTCGACGACTGCCAGCGCATGGTGAAGGCCGCGCTGGCCGACCCCGCGCTGCGCGCGCGGCATCCGCTCGGTTCGGCCAACAGCATCAGCCTGGGCCGCTGGCTGCCGCAGGCGGCCTACTACGCCCACGCGGCGCTGGGCCACTGGCGCACGACGGGGCGGCCGCTCGGCTTCGTGGTTCCCACCGGCAACCTCGGCAACGCGCTCGCGGCCCTGCTCGCGCGGCGCATGGGCCTGCCCGTCGGCGACATCGTCCTGGCCTGCAACGCCAACCGGGTGCTGCCGGACTTCTTCGCCGGCGGCGCGTACGTGCCGGTGCCGAGCGTGGCGACGCTCGCCAACGCCATGGACGTCGGCGCACCGAGCAACTTCGAGCGCCTGTGCTGGCTGGAGCCGGACGTGGACGCACTGCGCGCCGCGCTGCGCGCGGTCCCGGTGGACGACGCGGCCATCCGCGACGCGCTGCGGGCGGCGCCGGCGCGGCACGGCCTGGTCGCCTGCCCCCATACCGCCTGCGCCCTGCACGCGCTGGACGCCGCACGCGCGGCGGGCGAGGGCGGCGACCGCGCCGTGGTGGCGACCGCCCATCCGGCCAAGTTCGAGAGCATCGTGGAGCCGCTGGTGGGCCACGCGGTGCCGGTGCCTCCGGCCCTGGCGGCCCTCCTCGCACGGCCCGCGCAGGGGATGCGCGTCGGCACCGGCGCCGACGTCATCCCGGCCGCGCTCGACGCGGCCACATAGACGGGACGAGCGCCGCACCGGCGGGTCGGGGCTGAAGCCCCTCCTACAGGTTGCTGTGAGAGCGGCTTCAGCCGCGATGCCGCGGCGCCGACGGGTGTGGGTCGGGGCTGAAGCCCCTCCTACAGGTTGCTGTGGGAGCGGCTTCAGCCGCGGTGCGCCGCGGCGCCGAGGGGTGGGTTGGGGCTGAAGCCCCTCCTACAGGTCGCTGTGGGAGCGGCTTCAGCCGCGACGCGCCGCGGCGCCGAGGGATGGATCGGGGCTGAAGCCCCTCCTACAGGTTGCTGTGGGAGCGGCTTCAGCCGCGATGCGTTGCGGCGCCGACGGGTGTGGGTCGGGGCTGAAGCCCCTCCTACAGGTTGCTGTGGGAGCGGCTTCAGCCGCGATGCGTTGCGGCGCCGACGGGTGTGGGTCGGGGCTGAAGCCCCTCCTACAGGTCGCTGTGGGAGCGGCTTCAGCCGCGATGCTGCGGCGCCGAGGGGTGGATCGGGGCTGAAGCCCCTCCTGCAGGTTGCTGTGGGAGCGGCTTCAGCCGCGATGCGTTGCGGCGCCGAGGGGTGGATCGGGGCTGAAGCCCCTCCTACAGATTGCTGTGGGAGCGGCTTCAGCCGTGCGTTGCGGCGCCGACGGGTGTGGGTCGGGGCTGAAGCCCCTCCTACAGGTTGCTGTGGGAGCGGCTTCAGCCGCGATGCGTTGCGGCGCCGAGGGGTGGATCGGGGCTGAAGCCCCTCCTACAGGTTGCAGTGGGAGCGGCTTCAGGCGCGATGCCGCGGCGCCGACGGGTGGGTCGGGGCTGAAGCCCCTCCTACAGGTTGCTGTGGGAGCGGCTTCAGCCGCGATGCGCCGCGGCGCCGAGGGGTGGGTCGGGGCTGAAGCCCCTCCTACAGGTTGCTGTGGGAGCGGCTTCAGCCGCGATGCGCTGCGGCGCCGACGGGTGGATCGGGGCTGAAGCCCCTCCTGCAGGTTGCTGTGGGAGCGGCTTCAGCCGCGATGCTGCGGCGCCGAGGGGTGGATCGGGGCTGAAGCCCCTCCTGCAGGTTGCTGTGGGAGCGGCTTCAGCCGCGATGCCGCGGCGCCGACGGGTGGATCGGGGCTGAAGCCCCTCCTACAGGTTGCTGTGGGAGCGGCTTCAGCCGCGATGCCGCGGCGCCGACGGGTGGATCGGGGCTGAAGCCCCTCCTACAGGTTGCTGTGGGAGCGGCTTCAGCCGCGATGCCGCGGCGCCGACGGGTGTGGGTCGGGGCTGAAGCCCCTCCTACAGGTGGTGGGAGCGGCTTCAGCCGCGATCCGGCGGGCCGTCGTCGTCCGCGTCCGGGCTGCGTCCGCGGCGCGCGCCCAGCACGTGGAGCCAGCCGAGCGCCGCGAGCACGGGCGCGAGATGGGAGACCGCGAGCATGGCGCCGCCCTGGCCGAGCGCGGCGAACAGCCGGCCCCAGGCCTCCGGCTGCGTCCACAGCAGCCAGCCGCCGGACGCCGGTCCGCCGGCCGCGCCCAGGATGGCGATGATCAGGGCATAGACCAGCACCGCCACCACGACATGGGTGGCGACGGGATCGAGCGGCCGCGGCCGCGCCACGCGGAAGGCCAGCAGCAGGGCCGCCGGCACGACCACGAGGCAGGCGAGGGCGGTGTCGGCGAGGACGGGCAGGGCGAGGCCCAGCGCGTTCTGGATCACCTGCAGGGCTAGGCCCAGGGCGACGAACACCAGCGCGTAGACGGCGCAGGCGCCGAGCCGTCGGGCCCGCCCGGCGGCGGCCGCGTTCACAGCAGCGCCTTCAGGCGGTACAGCGCGTCCAGCGCGGCGCGCGGGGTCAGGCTGTCGGGATCGAGCTTCTCCAGAGCCTCCAGCGCCGGCGAGGGCGGGGCGACGAACAGCCCCATCTGCTGCGGGGGCGGCCCGGCGGGGGCGTTGGCGGCGTCGGACTCCGCGCGCTGCTCCAGCCCGGCGAGGTTGCGCCGGGCCTCGGCGACGACCGTCGGCGGCAGGCCGGCCAGCGCCGCCACCTGCAGGCCGAAGCTGCGGTTGGCCGGGCCGTCCTTGACCGCGTGCATGAACACCAGCCGGTCGCCGTGCTCCACCGCGTCGAGGTGGACGTTGGCGATGCCGCTGCCCGGTTCAGCCAGCGCGGTCAGCTCGAAGTAGTGGGTGGCGAACAGGGTCCAGGCACGGTTGTGCGCGGCCAGGTGCGTCGCGCAGGCCTGCGCCAGGGCGAGGCCGTCGTAGGTCGAGGTGCCGCGGCCGATCTCGTCCATCAGCACCAGCGACTGCGCGGTGGCGTGGTGGAGGATGTAGGCGGTCTCGGCCATCTCGACCATGAAGGTCGACTGGCCCTTGGCGAGGTCGTCGCCCGCGCCGATGCGGGTCAGGATGCGGTCGATCGGGCCGATGCAGGCGCGCGCGGCCGGCACGAAGCTGCCGATGTGGGCCAGCAGCACGATCAGCGCGTTCTGGCGCATGTAGGTGCTCTTGCCGCCCATGTTGGGGCCGGTGATCACCAGCATGCGCCGGTCCGGATCGAGCATCAGGTCGTTGGGCTCGAACGGCGCCTCGCGCACCGCCTCGACCACCGGATGGCGGCCGCGCTCGATCTGCAGCACCGGGTTCGAGGTCAGCTCGGGGCGCGACCAGTCCAGCGCCTCGGCGCGTTCTGCGAAGGCGGCCAGCACGTCGAGTTCGGCCAGCGCCTGCGCCGCCCGCTTCAGCGCCGGCAGCACGCCGCCCAGCGCGTCGAGCAGTTCCTCGTAGAGGCCGCGTTCCCGCGCCAGCGCCCGCTCGCGTGCGGAGAGCACCTTGTCCTCGAAGGACTTCAGCTCCTCCGTGATGTAGCGCTCGGCGTTGGTCAGGGTCTGGCGGCGCGTGTAGTGCGTGGGCGCCTTGCCCGCGTGCGCCTTGCTCAGCTCGATGTAGTAGCCGTGCACGCGGTTGTAGCCCACCTTGAGCGTCGGCACGCCGGTCGCGGCGCGCTCGCGCGTCTCCAGGTCGATCAGGAACTGGTCGGCATGGGTGCTCAGTCGGCGCAGCTCGTCGAGCTCGTCGTCGAAGCCCTCGGCGATGACGCCGCCGTCGCGCAGCAGCGCCGGCGGCTGCTCGATCACCGCGCGGGCGAGCAGCCCGGCGGTCGTGCCGTGCTCGCCGAGCTCGCGGGAGAGATCCACCAGGCGCGGCGAGTCCAGCGGCGCCAGCACCTCGCGGAGGGCCGGCAGGGCGGCCAGGGCGTCGCGCAGGGTGGAGAGGTCGCGCGGGCGCGCGGAGCGCAGCGCCACGCGGGTCAGGATGCGCTCGACGTCGCCCACGCCGCGGAAGCGCTGGCGCAGGTCCTCGCCCACGCGCGATTCCAGCAGGGCGGCGACCGCGTGGTGGCGCTGTTCGAGCACGCCGCGGTCGCGCAGCGGGCGGTGCAGCCAGCGCCGCAGCAGGCGCCCGCCCATGGGCGTGACGGTGCTGTCGATCACGCCCAGCAGGGTGTGCCGGGTCTTGCCGTCGACCCGGGTGTCGAGTTCGAGGTGGCGCCGGGTCGCCGCGTTCATGGCGATGGTGTCGGCGGTGGATTCCACCGCGATGGCGGTGAGGTGGGGCAGGCGCTGCTTCTGGGTCTCCTCCACGTAGCCGAGCAGTGCGCCGGCGGCCGCCACCGCGGTCGGCAGTTCCTCGATGCCGAAGGCGGACAGGTCCTGCAGGCCGAAGAACTTCAGGAGCTGGCGACGCGAGGCATCGGCATCGAACAGCCATGGCGGGCGCCGCCGCACGCCGCCGCGGGCGAGCGCGACCTGGGGCCAGCCGTCCTCGTCCGGCACCAGGAGTTCGGCGGGTTCGAGGCGGGCCAGCTCGGCCGCCAGCGCGTCCTCGTCGGGCAGTTCGCAGCAGAGGAAGCGCCCGCCGGCAAGGTCGGCCCAGGCCAGGCCGTAGCCGTTGCGCCCGCGCGCCACCGCCATCAGCAGGGTGTCGCGCCGCTCCTCCAGCAGGGCCTCGTCGGTGACCGTGCCCGGGGTCACCACGCGCACGATCTTCCGCTCCACCAGGCCCTTGCTGGCCGCGGGGTCGCCGATCTGTTCGCAGATGGCGACCGACTCGCCGAGGGCGACCAGCCGCGCGAGATAGCCCTCTACCGCATGCACCGGCACGCCGGCCATGGGAATGGGCGCGCCGCCCGAGCTGCCGCGCTGGGTCAGGGTGATGTCCAGCAGCTCGGCCGCCCGCCGCGCGTCGTCGTAGAAGAGTTCGTAGAAGTCGCCCATCCGGAAGAACAGCAGGATGTCGGGCGCCTCCGCCTTGGCGGCGAAGAACTGCTTCATCAGCGGCGTGTGTTCGGGCTGGTCTTTGCTGTTCCTGGACATGTGGACTCGAAGGCCAGGCCCGCCGGGCGGGCGCCTGGGTGAGCGGAGGAAGCGGAGGGCGGACGGGCGGCGCCGCGGCGGCCGTGGATTGTAGGGGATCGGGGGAGGGGCTGGGTTCGGGGGGGTGGGGCTTGGGGCTCAGGGCTCAGGGCTTGGGGCTTGGGGCTTGGGGCTTGGGGCTCAGCAGGACTCAGGGCTTGGGGTTCGGGGCTCAGGACTTGGGCTTGTGCTTGGGGTGCCGATGGATGGTGGGGCGGCAGTGGGCGCCGGGCGCACCTAATGAATATGTATCCCGCGAATATGTCGGCGTCCGGGCTGACTGCAGAAGAACGTGCGGGTCGTGGCGCCGTTTTCGTTCGGAACGTGGGCCGCCGGGGCAGAAGGGCATTCGGATTGCCCTTTTTTGTCGTGGTTTCATTGCAGAACTCTGAACGTGCTTAACGAAGTGTTCAGAAGATGTTTTCCTTGAAAATCAGTCGCTTGCAGTTTGTACCTGCGCTGAATCCGTCGGCGGGATCATGTTAATGAATATCGCAGGCGCGTGATGGAGTGCGACTTCCCGAGGGTTTTCATGGGTTTGCGTGTCGATGTTGCGTAATGATCTCAGTGATCGAGGGGTGAAGGCTGCGGGGTGCTGCGGGCCATATTGCGGAAGCGATTTTCGCGTGGGCAGAATCGTTTTCGACGAAGGAACGCCCTGGAGCAACGATGAGAATGCTCTCGATGTCGCGGTCGTCCGTAACGGGTACGTGGCCGTATCCAGGCCCGCTGCAGGGATGTGTGCAGCGAAACATCGAATTTCCCTCCGCGCGGAGGCCGCTGCCTCCGGAGCCGGTCGTCGGAAACTGGCGCGGGCGCCCGCCGGACATCCGGCAGTGGCGCCGCGAGACCGGTATTCCCGGTCCGGTCCCGATATGCCGGCACCCCTGACCGTCCCGCGCCGCGCCCGGCGCCTGCACCGGTAGGCGGCCGGGCGAGCGACCCGGCGGTCGTCGGGAGCGGCGCGCGATGCAGGCACTCCGCGCCCGGTCGCATCGGTAACGAAAAACAACGTCGACGTCCATCCGGGTATTCCGGAGGGCGGCTGCCGGGTAATGCCTGCATTTTGTCCGCCGTGGCCGGCGAGGCCGGTTCCACGGCGGGATTTTCCGGTCAGGGGGCGTCCCCCGCCGGGCAGAAGGATTCATGCGACGGGTCCGGCACCCGAATGCCGCGGCCGGCCCGGCGCATCCGCGCGACCAGAGAGCGTCATGGAGGGTGGAATGAAGGCGATTGCATTGAGTGTGGCGGTGGCCCTGGCCGGGACCGCGGGCGGTGCCTGGGCGCAGCAGCAGGCGTGTCGCGACGACGCGACGTCGCCGCCCGGGACCCTCCACGACGCCGCCCTGGCCATGGCCCAGGCCGTGGACCGGGCGCAGGCGCCGCAGCTCGCCCAGCTCTGGCGGCAGGCCACGCCGGTGACGCATGCCGCGGTCACGGAGCAGCAGTTCGTCGAGTCGGTCCAGAACGCGCGGCGGCCTCTGGGCCAGTTGCAGCGCCGCGACTGGATCCGCGTCGAGCTGATGGACATCCAGGCCCAGGACGGCGCCGTGGCGCCTGGCCGCTACGTCAGCGTCGGTTTCCGCAGCCGCTTCGCGGGCGGACCGGCGGAGGAACTGGTTTCGTTCCGCCGCGACGACGACTGCCAGTGGCGCTTCGCCGGCTACATCGTCGCCCCGACCGGATGAGCGCCCCCGCCTCCGGCACGGGTGCCCGCCCGCCGCCGGAGGCCCCGCCCGCGCGCGACCCCGCGCGGCGGCCCGACATCGCGACGGCACCCGCCGCCGCACCCGGATTCCGTTCCGCCCGGCGCAGGCCCGGGCGCCGGCCTCCGCTCCCGACGTTTCCGTACTCCGCGCGAAGGCGGACCCACCAGGACCAGCCCCGCACGCACGCTTGAGGATCTGGACATGCGAACCATCCACGTCAACTGCCGGCCGGTCCGGCTCGGTGAGGTCACCGTTCTCGCACGGCCCGCGTGGCCGCGCCCGGTACAGGGCGGTCCCCTGCGCCTTCCCCGGCGTCCGCGGCCCATGGTGCGCCGCAGCGCGCTGGCGCTGATCGTCGCGGGTGCGCTGGCCTTCTGGGCGTCCGGCGCCCTGGCGCAGCAGTACACGGCGGGCGGCGGCGTCATCTCCGCGGGACTGCGCGGCATCGCCATCGGTGGCGGCTCGCAGGCGGTGGGCACCGGGCAGGCCGCCGGTACCGCGGTGGGCGTCAACGCCTTCGCCGGCGGCGTTGGGACGAACATCGGCGCCAGGCGCACGGACGGGCTGGGCGTGCCCATCTCGGCCGACACGAACTACTCCAGCACGGCCTACGGCGACGACGCGCGTGCGGGCGACTCGAGCGGCCTGGCGGGAGGCGTCGCCGTGGGTGCGGGCTCCCGCGCGACCGCCGGTCTCGCGGTCGCCCTGGGTACATCGGCCCAGGCGACCGGCCTCTCGTCGGTCTCCATCGGCGGCCACAGCACCGCGAGCGGCAACACGTCCATCGCCATCGGACGCCAGAATGTGGCGTCCGGCAGCTTCAGCATGGCGATGGGCAACGTGGCGACGGCGACGGGCCTGGGCAGCAGCGCCCTGGGTCACTCGGCCTCGGCCACGGGCGCGCGCGCGATCGCCTTCGGCACCGCCGGGTCGATCACCGGCGATCAGGTCGGGCAGGACACGACCACCAACACCCAGGCCGCGGCCGCCGATGCCATCGCCATCGGCACCCAGGCCCAGGTCGCCACGGCCGCCGAGCGCGGCATCGCCCTCGGCCGGCAGGCGACCGCCAGCGGCGCCGTCGCCGCCACCGGCGTGCCGGAGCTGCGCACGGATGGGCAGGGCCTGGGCGCGGACCTCGCCCTGCCGCTCTACACCACGGCGGTGGGCGCCAATTCGCTCGCCTCGGGCGCGGCCTCCATGGCGCTCGGTTCGCAGTCGCAGGCGCTGGGCAGCACCGCCGTGGCGGTGGGCGCCAACTCGCGCTCCACCGGGCAGAGCGCGATCACCCTCGGCGTGGCGAACCAGGCCACGGCCTTCAACGCCATCGCGGTCGGCCGCCAGGCGCTGGCCAGTGCCGACTACGCCATGGCCCATGGCCTGGCGGCCACGGCGTCCGGCGTCGCCAGTACGGCCATGGGCCACTCCGCCGCCGCCGCCGGGGCACGCTCCATCGCCATCGGTGCGGGCTCGACCCAGGTGGCCGGGAGCAACTCGCAGAACACCACGACCAACACCCAGGCGCTGGCGGCCGACGCCATCGCCCTGGGCTCGGGCGCGCAGGTCGGCGCGACGGCCAGCGGCGGCGTCGGCATCGGCAGGCTGACCAACGTGACCGGGCAGCTTTCGGCCGCGATCGGCCAGCAGGCGCAGGCCACCGCCGCCCAGACCGTGGCCATCGGCTTCAGCGCCACGGCCTCGGCCACCAGCGCCGTGGCGCTGGGCGACCGCTCCACGGCCAGCGGGGCCGGCTCCGCCGCGCTCGGCATCCAGGCCCAGGCGACCCAGACCAGTGCGACCGCCCTCGGCCGCGAGGCGGTGGCGGGTCACGCGAACTCGGTGGCGCTGGGCTATCTGTCGCAGACCGCCGCGCCGAGCGGGACGGGCTGGCGCACCGGCGAGGCCGTGCCGGGCTCGACGGTTTCGGTCGGCAACGCCACCCTGAATCGTCGGATCACCTTCGTGGCCGACGGCGCGGCCGACAGCGATGCCGTGACCGTGCGCCAGTTGCGCGCGGTGGGCAACGACCTGACGGCGATGCTCGGCGGCGATGCCGCCTACTCGGAAACGGGCGTGCTGACGCCGCCCACCTACAACATCGGCGGCGAGAACTACACGACGGTCCACGATGCGCTCGAAGCGCAGGAGGCCATCGTCTCCAACCTCGGGACCACGGCCTCGCAGTCCTTCAACAGCACCGCCGGGGCGCTCGGCGGCGGTTCGACCTACGATCCCGACACCGGCACGATCACCGCGCCGGTCTACACCGTCGACGACGGCAGCGGCACGGCGACCACCGAGGTGACCGGGGTCGGCGGCGCGGTGGACAACCTCGACACGCGCATCACCGCGATGCAGGTCGGCGAGGCGGGCCTGGTGCAGCAGGTCGGGCCGGCCGGCGCGGCGGACCCGTCCGCGGGCATCACCGTGGGCGCCGGCACCGGCGGCGACACCGTCAGCTTCGCCAACGACATCGGCGCCGCGCGGCGCCTGGTCGGGGTCGCCAACGCGACCGACGCCAACGATGCGGTCAACCTGTCGCAGCTCCAGTCGGCCATCGCCGCGGTGGAGTTCGCGGAGGGCGTGTACTTCCAGGTCAATCCGGGTCCCGATCCCGACAACCCGGCCGGCGGCGCGGTCGCCGGCGGCAACCTGTCCACGGCCTCGGGTCCGGAGGTCATCGTCAGCGGCGACTACGGCTTCGGCGCGGGCTATCTCGCGACGGTGGAGAACGACGCCGAGAGCGGCGTCGCCATCGGCCACGGCGCGCGGGCCGGTTCGGACGCGGCCGCCGACCCGACCGCGCCGGATGCGGCGGTGGGCGCGGTGGCGATCGGCCGCAATGCCCACGCAGGGCACGCCGCGTCCGTCGCGCTCGGCGCCGAATCGGCCACCAGCCGCGGGGCGCAGGCCGGCTACGCGGCCTTCGGTCTGGCCGACCCGCAGTCGTCCGTGGGCGAGGTCGCCGTGGGCGCGGCCGGCAGCGAGCGGCAGATCACGCACGTCGCCGCCGGCTCCGAGGCCACCGACGCGGTGAACGTCGCCCAGCTGCAGGGCGCGTCCGAGGCGCTGGGCAGCAGCCTCGCCGCCGGGCTCGGCGGCGGCGCCGCCTACGACCCCGCGACCGGCACGGTCTCCACGCCCGAGTACGAGGTGGACGACGGCAGCGGCACCACGCCCACCCTGGTGAGCGGCGTCGGCGGCGCGGTGTCCAACCTCGACACGCGCATCGTCGCCATCCAGACCGGCGCCGCCGGCATGGTCCAGCAGCTCGGCACGGGCGGCACGGTCGATCCGGCCGCGACCATCACCCTCGGCGGCAACACCGGCGGGACCGTGATCGACATCCGCAACCAGGACGGCGCGCTGCGCAGGATCTCGGGCGTCCTCAACCCGCTGGAGGCCGACGACGCGGTCAACATGGGCTGGGTGAACAGCCGCCTCGAATCCTTCGAGGTCTCGGGCCTGCACTTCTTCCATGCCAACCCGGACGGCGTGGACCCCGACGCCAACGACTCGGTCGCGATCGGCTCGCACGCCATCGCCATCGGCCCCAATACGATCGTCAACGCCGACTTCGGCGTCGGCATGGGCGATGCCGTGTCCATCGCGACCCTGGCGACGGACGGCGTCGGCATCGGGCGCCAGGCCACCCTCACCGAGAACGCGACCGGCAGCATGGCGCTGGGCGCGGACACGACGGTCGATCATGCCGACTCGGTGGCGCTCGGCAGGGGTTCGGCCACGGGCGTGGGGGTGCAGACGGACTACGCCGCGTTCGGGCTCACGGCGCCGCAGTCGTCCGCAGGCGAGGTCTCCATCGGCAGCGCCGGCGTCCAGCGGCAGATCACCAACCTCGCGGCCGGTTCCGGCGACTACGACGCGGTCAACGTCCTGCAGCTGCGCGGCGCGACCGAGATCCTCGGCCAGAGCATTGCCGACGCCTTCGGCGGCACCGCCGCCTACGACCCCGACACGGGCATCGTGACCCTGCCGACCTACGAGATCGAGGGCGAGGAGGTGGTCGGCGTGGACGGGGCGATCAACAACCTCTTCACCCGGACCGCGACCAACGAGAACGACATCGCCGCGCTGGCCGCGCCGGAGACCGGGCGCGTGTCGATCGCCGAGGCGAACATCCAGGGGCTGATCGACGGGCAGCTGGGCCTGGTCCAGCAGTCCGACCTCAGCCCGATCGAGCCGATCACCGTGGGCGCCGGCCGCGGCGGCAACATCGTGGACTTCACCAATGCCAACGCCATCGAGCGCCGCCTGACCGGCGTGGCCGAGGGCGAGATCTCCGCCGACAGCGTGGACGCGGTGAGCGGTTCCCAGCTCTATGCGACCAACCAGCAGGTGGCGACCAACACCGCGGACATCGGCGCCACCCGCAACGACCTGGTGGAGGCGCTGGGCGGCAACGCCCACTACGACGCGGACGGCAACTTCGTGCCGCCGAACTACGCCCTCGCCGACGGGAGCGTGGTCGCCACCAACCTGGGCGACGCCCTCACCAACATCGACGGCCGCACCACGGCGAACACGAACGCCATCACCGCGCTGGAAAGCGGCGAGATCGGCATCGTGCGCCAGGCCGATCCCACCGCGACGATCACCGTCGGCGCCCAGACCGGCGGCACCACCGTGGACTTCGCCAACGACGCCGGCGAGGCGCGGGTGCTGACCGGCGTCGCGGACGGCGAGATCTCGGAGACCAGCCTCGACGCCGTCAACGGTTCCCAGCTTTTCGCGACCCGGCAGGGGACCGAGAGCACGGTGGGGGCGCTGGGCGGCGGTGCCACCTACGACCCGGCGACCGGCGCGTTCACCGGCCCGACCTACGTGCTGTCGAGCGGCAGCTACACCAACGTGGGCGATGCCCTGGCGGCGCAGGACGGCGTGGTGTCCACCCAGGGCAGCACCACGGCGGCGGCGCTGGGCGGCGGCTCGACCTACGACCCCGCGACCGGCACGGTCAGCGCGCCGACCTACACCGTGGGCGGTACGGCCGTCACCGGAGTGGAGGGGGCGATCACCAACATCGACGGCCGCACCACCAACCTCGAAGAGAGCCTGGCGGAGGGCACGGTCGGCCTGGTGCAGCAGGACGCCACGACCCGCGTCATCACGGTGGCGGCCGGGACGGACGGCGACACCGTGGACTTCACCAACAACGCCGGCGAGGCGCGGGTGCTGACCGGCGTGGCGGACGGCGAGATCTCGGAGACCAGTCTCGACGCCATCAACGGCTCGCAGCTCTACGCGACCCGGCAGGGCATCGGCGACGTCGCGGCGGCACTGGGTGGCGGCGCGCTCTACGACCCGGTGACGGGGGCCTTCACCGGGCCGACCTATGCCATCGGCGGGACGCCCTACACCAACGTCGGCGACGCACTGACCGCACAGGACGCCATCGTGGCGCAGCAGGGCCAGGGCGTGGCGGGCATCGTGGGCGGCGGCGCGGCCTACGACCCGGCGACGGGCACCTTCACGCCGCCGCAGTACACCGTGGGCGACGGCGCCGGCGGCACCACGGTGGTGAACAACCTCGGCGACGCCGTCACCAACATCGACGGCCGGACGACGGCCAACGAGAGCAGCATCGCCGGCCTGGAGGAGAGCATCGCCGAGGGCACGGTCGGTCTGGTGCAGCAGGACGCCACGACCCGCGTCATCACGGTGGCGGCCGGGACGGATGGTGACACCGTGGACTTCACCAACAATGCCGGCGAGGCGCGGGTGCTGACCGGCGTGGCGGACGGGGAGATCTCGGAGACCAGCCTCGACGCCATCAACGGCTCGCAGCTGCTGGCGACCCGCCAGGGCATCGAGAGCGTGGCCGGCGCGCTCGGCGGCGGTGCCACCTACGATCCGGTGACCGGCACCTTCACGACGCCGCAGTACACCGTCGGCGACGGCATGGGCGGCAGCACCGTGGTGACCAACCTCGGCGATGCCATCACCAACATCGACGGCCGCACGATCAACAACGAGAGCGCCATCGGCTCGCTGGAGAGCGCGCTGGCGGAGCTGGAGGGGGGTGCGGTCGGTCTGGTGCGCCAGCCGGTCGAGGACGGCGAGATCACCGTCGGCGCCCAGGTCGGCGGTGGCAGCGTGACCTTCGCCAACGTGGACGGCGAGGCGCGCACCCTGGCCGGCGTGGCCGAGGGCGCGGTGACGGCGACCAGCGACGAGGCGGTGGCCGGCTCGCAGCTCTACGCGACGCGGCAGGACATGGCCCAGGCCTACGGTGGCGGTGCGGCCGTCGGTGCCGACGGCGCGTTCACCGGCCCGACCTACGTGCTGTCGAGCGGCAGCTACACCAACGTGGGCGACGCCCTGGTGGCGCAGGACGGCGTGGTGTCCACCCAGGGCAGCACCACGGCGGCGGCGCTGGGCGGCGGCTCGACCTACGACCCGGCGACCGGCACGGTCAGCGCGCCGACCTACACCGTGGGCGGTACGGCCGTCACCGGCGTGGAGGGTGCGATCACCAACATCGACGGCCGCACCACCAGCCTCGAGGAGAGTCTGTCGGAGGGCACGGTGGGCCTGGTGCAGCAGGACGCCACCACCCGCGTCATCACGGTGGCGGCCGGGACGGACGGCGACACCGTGGACTTCACCAACAACGCGGGCGATGCGCGCGTGCTGACCGGCGTGGCGGACGGCGAGATCTCGGAGACCAGCCTCGACGCCATCAACGGCTCGCAGCTGCTGGCGACCCGGCAGGGCATCGAGAGCGTGGCCGGCGCGCTCGGCGGCGGTGCCACCTACGATCCGGTGACCG
>NZ_JBHSGG010000004.1:0-17766 GCF_042654365.1 Coralloluteibacterium thermophilum | reverse complement strand
CTGGATCGCAGCCAACGGTACCCGCACGGGGATGAGAGGCGGATTCTTCAGGGCCGACTACCTGGTATGCACGACCATACTGAGGATGCCTGCCTGGCGCATGCCGACCATATCGACGTCATGCACGCGCGCGTCCGCCGCGCGCTTGCTGTCTTCGGTGGCAAGTGGAAGCTGGAGATCCTCTGGCTTCTGAGCCAGCGCATGCATCGTTTCAACGCGTTGCGGCGTGCGATTCCCGGGGTGACCCAGCACATGCTCACCGCGCAGCTGCGCGAACTGGAGCGAGACGGCCTGGTCCGGCGCACGGTGCATCCCGAAGTGCCGCCGCGGGTGGAGTACGAGATCACGGACGAGGCGCTGCGCCTGCGTCCCGTGTTCGCCGCGATCATCGAATGGGTAGGTCATCTCCCGCAGGACGACACGACGCGCGCCGCGTGAGGCGCCGTCGTGCGACACCATGAAGCCCCTCATCGCCATCACCGCCGCCGAACTCGACGCCGAGCCGAGCGCGCGCGTCTGGGCTCTGGTCCAGTACCTGGCGACGCACGCGGCGGCCCGGCGGGATCCGGCGCTGCGGCCGTTCTGGCTCGCCTACAGCTACGACGCCGAGGTCCTGAACGGCGGGCACCTGCAGTACTTCCACAACCACGGCACAGGCTGCGTCGCGGAAACGCTCGATGCGCTGCGGGCCATCGGCGCGCACGGACATGCGGCCGTGCTCGAGGAGTGCCGGGCGCAGGCCGAGCGCAGCCCGGTCGCGCGCGTGGACTCGCTCGGGGCGTACGCCTCGCTCGCCGCCGAGGGGCCGTTCGCAGCCCAGGATGCCGCCTACCACGACGAGGCGCCGCCGGTCATGCAGCGCCTGGAGTCCCACCATGCGGCGCTGCTCGCGGCCGCGGTCGCCGTCCGCGGATGAGTGCAGGCTGATGCGGCCGGAGGAGGCGGGGCGTTCCATGGGGCGACAGGATGACGCAGCGCTGTCGGTGCGGGAGGTCCCGGCCGACGAGGCGCCGATGGCCCTGCTGATGCTGGCCGACCCGTCGGAGGAGAAGATCCGCGCGTATCTCCCGGGTTCGAGGTGCTTCGTGGGATCGAGCGACGGGAGCGACGTCGCGGCGTGCGTGGTCCTGCCGCGCGACGCCGGTACGTACGAACTGATGAGCATCTCGGTGCGTCCGGATCGCCAGCAGCGCGGCCACGGCACGGCGCTGCTGAAGTGGGTCCTCGCGTTCTTCGGACGCCTGGGTGCCCGGCGGATGGAGGTCGGCACGGGGACGTTCGGCCACCAGCTCGCCTTCTACCAGCGGCAGGGCTTCCGGGTCGCGCGGATCGACCGCGACTTCTTCGTCGACAACTACCCGGAGCCCATCTTCGAGGACGGCATCCGGCATCTCGACATGCTGCGCCTCGTGCGCGAGTACGCCTGATGTCGCTGGGCGCGGGGGCTCAGACGGGGTCCACCGCCGCCAGCACCCGCGCCTCGGCGTCCTCCAGCACGCGCACGCCCAGGCCTTCGTGCTTGGCCTTGCGCTTGGCCGATGCGGCGAGCGAGGCGACCTCCTCGGCACGCAGGTAGCGGCCCGGGACGATGCGGGCGACGCCGATGCACAGCGTGCTGAGCGGGAAGGTGGTTGGACGGCCGCGGCGATCCTCGCCATGCAGCACGCCGCGCTCGACGTCCTCGGGATCGAACAGCTGCAGCGCCTCCGCGTTGAAGGCGGCCACGATGCGCCGGCAGCGTTCGAGCCAGTCGGCGCTCTGGAACAGGATCACGAAGTCGTCGCCGCCGACGTGCCCGACGAAGTCCAGCGAGGGCTCCACGTGGCGGAGCTGGATCTCGGCGGCGAGCCGGATCATGCGGTCGCCCCGGAAGTAGCCGTACTGGTCGTTGAAGGGCTTGAAGTTGTCGAGGTCGCAATAGGCCGCGACGAAGGGCTTGCCCGCACCGAGCAGGCGCTCGATGTGCTCGGTGATGGGAATGTTGCCCGGCAGCAGGGTCAGCGGGTTGGCGTGGCGCGCCGCCTCGATGCGCAGCTCCGTGACCCGCCGCACCAGCGCCTCGCCGGTGCCGAGCCCGCGGTAGCGGCCGCCGTCGGTGATGACGAAGCCGTCGGCGAGATAGCGCTGGTCCTCGCCGCGCAGGATCTCCGCCATGTCCTCGATGCCGTCGCGCAGGTCGGAGAGGATGGGGCGGTCGTGCATGAACAGCGTGCACGACTTCTGCGCGTGCAGCTCGCGGGTGAAGGGCCGCGCCATCTGCTCGTTGAAGGCCTGGCGGTTGATCAGCCCGATCGGGTGCAGCGCGGCATCGACCACCGCCAGCGCGTGCAGCTGCGGATGTTCGTGGAACAGCCGCTCGACGTCGGCGTTGCTGTTGGCCGGCGTCAGCGCCGGCGCTTCCACGAGGAGATGCCCCGCCGAGATCTGCCGCCGCTGGCCGATGCGCCGCGGCTGGGGGCGCATGGGCGTGCGACGGCCCGCCTCGGCCAGCGGCGCCGGGGGCGCCCCCTGCCATGCCGTGCGTGCCGGGCGGCCGAGCAGGAAGCCCTGCGCGTAGCGGATGCCGAGGTCGTGCGCGAGCGCGAGGTCCGCCGGCTGCTCCACGCCCTCGGCGATCAGCTCCGCACCGAGCGCGGTGGCCACCTCGACCAGCGCCTTGACGATGGCGCAGCGGCCGGCGCTCGCGGCGATGCCGTGGATCAGGAAGCGGTCGATCTTCACGAACTCCGGCGCTAGCTCGTGCCAGAGCTGGAAGTTGGAGTGCCCGTTGCCGAAGTCGTCCAGGGCCAGGCGGATGCCGTGCGCGCGCAGGTAGCCCAGCGCCTCGGCGAGGTGGGCCGGGTCCTCCACGATGTCGCGCTCGCTGAGCTCGATGACGTAGCGGCCGAGGTCGCGGCCCCCGGCTTCGAGCGCGTCCAGGACCTGCTGCGGACGCACCGCGGTGTGCAGGATCGCGTGGCTGCTCAGGTTGATGAAGAGCAGGCCCTCGCCGGCGTCGTCGCTGCATGCGGCCGCGCGGGCGGCCGCCAGCTCGAGCTCGCCGAGCCGGCCGTGCGCGCGGGCGGCGTCGAGGATGCGCAGCGGCGAGCAGTCCAGCGCCTCGATCCGCATCAGCGCCTCGTGCGCGAGCAGGCGCCCGTCGTCGAGCGCGAAGATCGGCTGGAACACCGGATACAGCCCGCCCGGCGCGAGGGCGCCGCGCACCGCGTCGTCGGGAAGGGCGGCCATGGCGGGCGCTGCGGGAAGGGCGGTCTGGCTCATCGTCGCGGGGACGCGGAGGCCCGGCGGCAGGCGGCGTCGCCCGCTGCGACGCCATCGCTCGTCCGCCGCGGTCCCTGCGCTCAGAAAGGCGCATCGTCCCGCGGCCGCATGTCGGTTTCATTGCGGCGGCGGGCGCCCGCCGCCGTGGCCGGTCAGGCCGGTTCCACCACCACCGGGATGCCGGCGATGCGCGACTTCCACTCGCGCGGGCCGGTTTCGTGCACCGAGGTCCCGGCGGCGTCCACCGCCACGGTGACCGGCATGTCCTGCACGGTGAACTCGTAGATCGCCTCCATGCCGAGGTCCTCGAAGGCGACCACGCGCGAGGCCTTGATCGCCTTCGACACCAGGTAGGCGGCACCGCCGACGGCCATCAGGTAGACCGAGCCGTGGCGGCGGATGGCCTCGATGGCGGCCGGGCCGCGCTCGGCCTTGCCGACCATGCCGAGCAGGCCGGTGGCGCCGAGCACCCGGTCGGTGAACTTGTCCATGCGCGTGGCCGTGGTCGGGCCGGCCGGACCGACCACCTCGTCGCGCACCGGGTCGACCGGACCCACGTAGTAGATGAAGCGGCCGCGGAAATCGACCGGCAGCGGTTCGCCGCGGTCGAGCATGTCCACGATGCGCTTGTGCGCCGCGTCGCGGCCGGTCAGCAGCTTGCCGTTGAGCAGCAGCACCTCGCCCGGCTTGAAGGTCGCGACTTCCTCGGCGGTGATGGCGTCGAGGTCCACGCGGCGGCCCTTGGCCGCGTCGTAGGTCAGTTCCGGCCAGTCGGCCAGCGACGGCGGGTCGAGCATCACCGGGCCGGAGCCGTCGAGCACGAAGTGCGCGTGCCGGGTCGCGGCGCAGTTGGGGATCATCGCCACCGGCAGGTTGGCCGCGTGGGTCGGGACGTCCTTGACCTTGATGTCGAGCACCGTGGTGAGCCCGCCCAGGCCCTGCGCGCCGATGCCCAGCGCGTTGACCTTCTCGTACAGCTCGAGGCGCAGCTCCTCGGCCCGGTTCGACGGCCCCCGCGCCTTCAGCTCGGTGATGTCGATCGGCTCCATCAGCGCTTCCTTCGCCAGCAGCATGGCCTTCTCGGCGGTGCCGCCGATGCCGATGCCGAGCATGCCCGGCGGGCACCAGCCCGCGCCCATGGTCGGCACGGTCTTCAGCACCCAGTCGACGATGGAGTCCGAGGGGTTGAGCATGGCGAACTTGGACTTGGCCTCCGAGCCGCCGCCCTTGGCCGCGACGATGACGTCCACCGTGCTGCCCGGCACCACCGTCATGTTGACCACGGCCGGCGTGTTGTCGCCGGTGTTGCGGCGCTTGCCGGCGGGGTCGGCCAGCACCGAGGCGCGCAGCTTGTTGTCGGGGTGGTTGTAGGCGCGGCGCACGCCCTCGTTGACCATGTCCTCGACGCCCATGGTCGCGTCCCAGCGCACGTCCATGCCGATCTTCAGGAACACGGTGACGATGCCGGTGTCCTGGCAGATCGGGCGATGGCCCTCGGCGCACATGCGCGAGTTGATCAGGATCTGCGCCATGGCGTCCTTGGCCGCCTGGCTCTCCTCGCGCTCGTAGGCGGCGGCGAGGTTCCGGATGTAGTCCACCGGGTGGTAGTAGCTGATGTACTGCAGGGCGTCGGCGACGCTCTGGATGAAGTCGTCCTGCTTGATGACGGTCATGCGCGGCTGGCCCGGAAGCTGGCGGAAAGCCCGCCATTCTAGGCGATGCCCGCCGGGCGCGGCCTCCGGCGGCCGGGATCGCTCCATCCCGGCCATGTGGGCGCTTCTTTCTCCACGCGCTCCCCAGGCAGCGCGCTGCGCGCGCCTCACCCCCATCCCAGCCTTCCCCCGCAGGCGGGGGAAGGGGCTTTGGAGTGAGAGATGAGGAGTAGAGGAGTGACACAAAGCGCGGGCGGCCCGGTCTCGTTTCTCACCCCTCTCCACTCACTCCTTGGCCTGCCAGCCCCCTCCCCCGCGGGCAGCGGGGGAGGGCTGGGGAGGGGGCGCTTTTCGGCACGGCGAGAGATGGGAAGCGGGAAGCGTGAGGAGAGCGAACCGTCCGTCCTCGCTCCGCACTCCTCTCCACGCGCTCCCCGACCCGCGACACGTTCTATTCTTGGCCGTTCCCCACGCGAAGCCGCCGATGACCCCGATGCCCGTCCGCACCCCAACCCGCCGCCGCGGCGCCGTCCTGGCCGCCGCCCTGCTGTCGTTCGCGCTCGTGGGCGCGGCGGCCGCCGCCGATCGCATCACCGGCCGCACCTTCGCCACGCGCTCGGACGTGATCGCGCCGCACGCCATGGCCGCGACCTCGCATCCGCTGGCCACCCAGATCGCGCTGGACACGATGAAGGCCGGCGGCAGCGCGATGGACGCGGCCATCGCCGCCAATGCGGCACTGGGGCTGATGGAGCCGACCGGCAACGGCATCGGCGGCGACCTCTTCGCCATCGTCTGGGACCCGAGGACGCAGCGCCTGTATGGCTACGACGGTTCGGGACGCTCGCCGCGCTCGCTGACGATGGCGCACTTCCAGGAGCTCGGCCTGACCGAGATCCCGGCGCACGGACCGCTGCCGGTGAGCGTGCCCGGCACCGTCGATGCCTGGTTCGCCCTGCACGAGCGCTTCGGCAAGCGGCGCATGCGCGACAACCTCGCGCCGACCATCCGCTACGCCCGCGAGGGCCATCCGGTCGCCGAGACCATCGCCTACTACTGGGACCGCTCGGTGCCGCGGCTGTCGAGGTGGCCCGGCTTCGTCGAGCAGTTCACCATAGACGGGCGCGCGCCGCGCACCGGCGAGATCTGGCGCAACCCCAACCTCGCCGACACGCTGGAGGCCATCGCCCGCGGCGGGCGCGATGCGTTCTACAAGGGCGACATCGCGCGCACCATCGACGCCTACTTCAAGGCCAACGACGGCTTCCTGAGCTACGAGGACATGGCCTCGCACACCGGCAACTGGGTCGAGCCGGTCAGCACCAACTACCGCGGCTACGACGTGTGGGAGCTGCCGCCCTCGGGCCAGGGCATCGCCGCGCTGCAGATGCTCAACATCCTGGAGGGCTTCGACTTCTCGTCCATTCCCTTCGGCTCGACCGAGCACCTGCACCTGTTCGTCGAGGCCAAGAAGCTGGCCTTCGCCGACCGCGCGCGCTGGTATGCCGATCCCGACTTCGCCCCCGCGCCGGTCGAGTGGCTGATCTCCAAGGAGTACGCCGCCGAGCGCCGCGCCCTGATCTCGACCGACGGCGTGCTGCGCGAAGTGCAGCCGGGCACGCCGCCGCAGCTGGACGAGGGCGACACCATCTACCTCACGACCGCCGACGCCGACGGCATGATGGTCTCGCTGATCCAGTCGAACTACCGCGGCATGGGCAGCGGCATGGCGCCGCCGGGGCTGGGTTTCATCCTGCAGGACCGCGGCGAGATGTTCGTGCTGAAGGAAGGCCATCCCAACAGCTACGCGCCCGGCAAGCGGCCCTTCCACACCATCATCCCCGGCTTCGTCACCAAGGACGGCCGCCCGCTGGTGAGCTTCGGGGTCATGGGCGGCGCCATGCAGCCGCAGGGCCACGTGCAGATCGTGATGAACCTCGTGGACTTCGGCATGGGCCTGCAGGAAGCCGGCGACGCCCCGCGCATCCACCACGACCTGTCCACCGAGCCGACCGGCCAGAACACCATGATGACCGACGGCGGCGTGGTCCAGCTCGAGACCGGCTTCCCCTACGAGAGCATCCGCGGGCTGATGCAGCTCGGGCACCGCGTCGAATACGCCATCGGCCCCTACGGCGGCTACCAGGCCATCCGCCGCGACCCCGAGACCGGCGTGTACTTCGGCGCCTCGGAGAGCCGGAAGGACGGGCAGGCGGCCGGGTACTGAAGCGGGCGCTGGGCGATGACAGCGGGCACCGGGCCGCGCCCGTCACCGGCGCCCTCGGCCCCCTGCCCCGAGCCCGCTTCCTGACGCCATGAACGACGCCTTCGCCCTCGTCCTCGCCATGCTCGGCATCGGCATGCTGCTGGCGCGCCTGCGGGTGTTCCCGGAGAACGCCGCCGAGGTGCTGAACGCGGTCGTGCTCTACGTGTGCCTGCCGGCGTCGGTGCTGCTGTATGCGCCGCGGCTGGCCTTCGAGCCCGCGCTGCTGTCGCTGATGGCGCTGCCGTGGCTGCTCACGGCGGCCAGCGCGGGCATGGTGTGGCTGCTGTCGAGGCTGGTGCGGCTGCGTCGCGACGAGTTCGCGGTGCTGCTGCTGTGCGTGGCGCTGGGCAACACCAGCTTCCTGGGCTACCCGCTGACGCGCGCCCTGTTGGGCGAGGCGGCGCTGCCCTACGCGGTGGTCTACGACCAGCTCGGCACTTTCCTGGTGCTCTCGACCTGGGGCCTGTGGCTGCTGGCGCGCTACGGCGGCGATGCGCCGCCGGGGCCGCGCACGGTGCTGCTGCGCATGCTGCGCTTCCCGCCCCTGTGGGCGCTGGCGTTCGGGCTCGTCCTGATGCCGGCGGAGCCGCCGTCGTGGATCGCGGGCGGGCTGGAGCGCCTCGCCCAGGCCATGCTGCCGCTGGTCATGCTCGCCATCGGCCTGACCCTGCAGCTGCGCCTGCCGCGTGCGGAACTGGCGGCGCTCGGCGGTGGGCTCGTGCTGAAACTGGTCGCCCTGCCCGCACTCGCGCTCGGCCTGGGCATGGCGCTGGGCATGCGCGGCATCGTGCTGCAGGCCGGCGTGCTGGAGTCGGCCATGCCGCCGATGATCACCGCCGCCGCCCTGGCGATCTCGCACCGCCTGGCGCCGCGCCTGGCGGCCGCCATGGTCGGCTTCGGCACCCTGATCGCGCTGGCGACGCTGCCGCTGTGGGCGTGGGCGCTGCGGGCTTTCGCCTGACGACTCCGCATTAACACCAGGCGCCGCCCGCGGCACTAGCATCGATGCGTCTCCATGCGATCCGCACGATGCGCCTCGTCCTCCTGCTCGCCCTGCTCGCCGCCGTCCCGTCGACGCATGCCGATGACGGCGACGCGGTGCGCGTGCTGCCCGCGCCCGCGGACTGCGGCCCGCTCGCGCCGCGCGCCCGCGAGGCCTGCCTGCTTCAGTCGCGCGGGGTCGATGCGGCGCGCAGCCGCACCCTGGCGCGCTTCAACGCGGGCGTGGACCGCTACCTCGCCGACCTGGAGGCCGCGCTCTCGTCCACCGGCGACGCGCGCGACCGCGTGCTGTCGGCGCGCATCGCCGCCTGGGTCGCGCGCCGCGCGCAGTCGCTGGATGCCGGCGGCTTTCCCGACGCCATGGACTTCGCGCGCAGCCACGAACGTGCCGCGGTGCTGGCCTCGGCGCAGCGCCGCGGTGCCGACGACGTGCTGGTGCAGTGGATGCTCGCCACCGACGCCATCACCCTGCCGTACCCGGACCTGCGCCGCGACGCCATCGCGCGCCTGCTGGAACTGGAACCGGACAACCTCGCCGCGCACCTGCTCGCCGTCGACGTGCTGGTCGAGGGCGAGCGGCTGGCGCCGCCGCCGGACGAGGCCGGCTACGACAGCCATCACTACGAGCGGCTGCGCGCCTACCTGGAGGCGGTCGAGCGGCATCCCCCGCCGCAGCGCCTCGCGCGGCAGTCGCCGAACGGGCCGGTCGAGGTCGACGTGCTCGGCGCGATGCTCGCCGTGGGGCTCTGGACCGACGATGCGGCGCCCGTCTACCAGGCCACCAGCGCGCGCTGCGCGCCCGCGCTCGACGGCACGACCCAGGCGCCGCGCGAGGCCTGCCTGCGCATCGCCGACGTGCTGATCGAGCGCGGCGACACCCTGCTGGCGCGCAACCTGGGACTGGCGATCCGCCAGCGCCTGGAGGCCGATCCCGAGCGCGTCGAGGCCCTGCGCGCGCAGCGCCGCCAGCTCGCCTGGCAGAGCCTGCGCAGCGCCGAGCTGATGCCGACGCCCGAGCAGGACCCGGCCCGCTTCCGCGACTGGCTCAGGAAGGTCCGCGCGCCGGACACCGACGAGGTCGAGCTGATCCGCGCCACCCTCCGCGAGCTCGGCGAACCGCTGGACCCGCCGCCGTACTGGCGCCCGCAGACGCAGATGCAGCGGCGCGTCTGAGGACGACAGGCGTGAGCGAGGAGGCGTGAGCGGGAGTCGAAGGCGGCCGCCAGCGCCCTCGTTGCCCGCTCCTTCCACTCGCTTCTCAGGCCCTCGCCACCACCCAGACGTCGATGCGCTCGGCGCCCGCGCGCAGCAGGGCGTGCGCGCAGGCGCCGAGCGTCGCGCCGGTGGTCATGACGTCGTCGACCAGGGCGACGTGCGCGGGCGCGGGCGATGCCGCGGAGAAGGCGCGGCGCACGTTGCGGGCGCGCGCCGCGGCGTCGAGCCGCGACTGCGCGCGGGTGGGGGCGGTGCGGCGCAGCAGGTCGGCGCGCAGCGGGAGGCCGAAGCGGCGGGCGAGGGGGCGCGCCAGCTCCAGCGCCTGGTCGTAGCCGCGTTCCCGCAGGCGCGCGCGGTGCAGCGGCACCGGGACGAGGGCCTGCGGGCGCGGCAGTCCCTGGTCCAGGCGCGCCTGCACCGCGTCGCCGAGCAGGTCGGCGAGGACGCGGCCGGCCGCGAGGTCGGCATGGAACTTCAGCCGCGGCAGCAGGCGGTCGAGCGGCGCTGCGTACAGCAGCGGCGCAACGGTGGCCGCGAACGGCGGCGGGCGGCGCAGGCAGCGCCCGCAGAGGGCGTCGCCGGCCGCCGCGGGCAGCGGCAGCCCGCACGCGAGGCAGGCGTGGACGTTGTAGGGCAGGGCGAGGGTGCAGGCGGCGCACAGGTCGCGTCGGTCCTCGCCGGGCTCCGCGCACACCAGGCAGCGCGGCGGCAGCAGCAGGTGGCCCAGGGCGCCCAGCCACTCGTCAACCTGCGACGGCATCCATTTGTTGACAGTCATGGCATCCGTTTCCAGACTTCGCGGCTTCCTTATAGCCAACGGGGGCCGTGATGGCCGCTCTCCGCGAAGCGCCTTCGGCGCCCGTGCGCCACGACTGGACCCGCGCCGAGATCGAGGCGCTGTTCGACCTGCCGTTCACCGAGCTGCTGCACCGCGCGGCCAGCGTGCACCGCATCCACTTCGATCCGGCCGAGGTGCAGGTCTCGACCCTGCTGTCGGTCAAGACCGGCGGCTGCCCCGAGGACTGCGCCTACTGCCCGCAGGCGCAGCGCTACCACACGGGCGTCGAGGCGACCAAGCTCATGAGCACCGACGAAGTGCTGGAGAAGGCGCGCGCGGCCAGGGCGGCCGGCGCCTCGCGCTTCTGCATGGGCGCGGCCTGGCGCAGCCCCAAGGACCGCGACATCCCCAAGGTCGCGGCGATGATCCGCGAGGTGAAGGCGCTCGGCCTGGAGACCTGCGCCACGCTCGGCATGCTCCGCGCGGACCAGGCCGCGACGCTGCGCGAGGCCGGGCTCGACTACTACAACCACAACCTCGACACCGCGCCCGAGTTCTACGGCGAGATCATCCACACCCGCGAGTACCAGGACCGCCTGGACACGCTGGAGCACGTGCGCGACGCCGGCATGAAGACCTGCTGCGGCGGCATCGTCGGCATGGGCGAGACCCGCGCCCAGCGCGCCGGCCTGCTGCAGGCCCTGGCCAACCTGCCGGCGCATCCGGACTCGGTGCCGATCAACCGCCTGGTCAAGGTCGCGGGCACCCCGCTGGCGGAGACCGCCGAGCTCGACCCGTTCGAGTTCGTGCGCATGATCGCGGTCGCGCGGATCATGATGCCGCGCTCCATGGTGCGCCTGTCCGCGGGCCGCGAGACCATGTCCGACGAGCTGCAGGCGCTGTGCTTCGCGGCCGGGGCGAACTCGATCTTCTACGGCGAGAAGCTGCTCACCACCGCCAATCCGGAGGCCGAGGCCGACCTCGCGCTGTTCCGCCGCCTGGGCCTGCGCCCGATGCAGGTCGTCGAGGAGGCGCGCACCGTGCACGCCGACATCGTGGCGCCCGCGGCCGGCACCTGCGCGGCCTGAGCCATGGCCCGCGCACGCCTGCGTGACCGCATCGCCGCCGCCGCGGTGGCGCGGGCGGCCGCGGATGCGGTGCGGGTGCCGCGCATGCTGGAAGGGCGCGACGGCGTCCGGGTGGTGGTCGACGGGCGCCGCCTGACCAGCTTCTCGAGCAACGACTACCTTGGCCTCGCCGACCACCCGGCCTTGCGCGAGGCGCTCGCCGCCGCGGCCGCCTCGCACGCCCTGGGCGCCTCCGCCTCGGCCGTGGCCGGCGGTCGCCACGCCATCCATGCCGAGCTGGAGGCGGCGCTGGCCGAGTGGCTGCAGGCGCCGCGCGCCCTGCTGTTCGGCAGCGGCTACCAGGCCAATCTCGGCGTGGTGCAGGCCCTGCTCGGCGTCGGCGGCCGCGACGAGCAGACGCTGTGCGTGCAGGACCGCCTCAACCACGCCAGCCTGATCGACGCCGCCCGCCTCGCCGGCTGCGCGCTGCGCCGCTATCCGCATCTCGACGCCGAGGGCGCGGCGCGCCAGCTGCGTGCCCTGCCCGGTGCGCCGGCCCTGCTCGCGACCGACGGCGTGTTCAGCATGGACGGCGACGTGGCGCCGCTGCGCGCGCTGGCCCTGCTCGCGCAGGCCGAGTCGGCCCTGCTGTACGTGGACGACGCCCACGGCGTCGGCGTGCTCGGGCGCGACGGCGCGGGCAGCGTGGCCGCCGCCGGCCTCGCCGCGCGCGACGCCCTGCAGCTGGTCACCTTCGGCAAGGCGCTGGGCGGGCAGGGCGCGGCCCTGGTCGGCGACGCCGACGTGGTCGAGCACGTCGCCCAGCACGCCCGAGCCCACGTCTACACCACCGCGCCGTCGCCCCTGCTCGCTGCGGGCATGCTCGCGGCGGTGCGCCTGGCGCGCAGCGAGGGCTGGCGCCGGGCCAAGCTGCAGGCCCTGATCGTCAGGTTCCGGCGCGGCGCCGCCGAGCTGGGCCTGCCGCTGGCCGAGTCCTTCACCCCGATCCAGCCGCTGGTCCTGGGCGACAACGCGCGCGCGCTGGCCGCCGCCCGCGTGCTCGAGGAAGCGGGCGTGTGGGTGCCCGCGATCCGTCCGCCGACCGTGCCGCCGGGACAGGCGCGCCTGCGCATCACCCTCTCCGCCGCGCACGAGGAGAGCGACGTGGACCGCCTGCTCGACGCGCTGTGCCTGGCCTGCGCGGACACCGGCGCGCGTATCCAGCCCGCGCACCGGCTGGTCGCCGCCGAGGCGGCGCGATGAACCCGGAGTCCGCATGCCCCTGATCGTCGAGACCGTCGGCGCGCCGGAAGGCGCCGCCCCCGACCTGGTGCTGATCCACGGCTGGGCCATGCACGCCGGCATCTTCGCCGGGCTGGCCGCCCGGCTCGGCGCCCACTTCCGCGTGCATCTGGTCGAACTGCCCGGGCACGGCCGCAACCGCGACGACGACGGCCCGCTCGATCCCGCGGCCTGCGCCGCGCGCCTGCTCGCGGAGGCGCCCGCGGGCGCACTGTGGGTCGGCTGGTCGCTCGGTGGGCTGATCGCGCTGCGCGCCGCGCTGGACGCGCCCGGGCACGTGCGCGGCCTCGCGATGCTCTGCGCCAGCCCGCGCTTCGTGCGCGGCGAGGACTGGCGCCACGGCGTCTCGGCCGAGATCTTCCAGGACTTCGCCGGCGGCCTGGCCGAGGACTACCGCGGCACGCTCGACCGCTTCCTCGCGCTGGAGGCCTTCGGCGCCGAACACATGAAGGAGGCGCTGCGCGCCCTGCGCGCCGAGGTCTTCGCCCTCGGCGAGCCGGCCGCCGCGGCCCTGGTCCAGGGCCTCGCGGTGCTGGAGAGCGGCGACCTGCGCGCCGAGCTGCCGCGCCTGGCGGTGCCGAGCCTGTGGCTGGCGGGCCGGCGCGATCGCCTGGTCGATCACCGCGCCATGGCCGCCGCCGCCGAGGCGGCGCCGGACGCCCGCTTCCTCCGTTTCGAGCACGCCGGCCACGCGCCCTTCCTGACCGAGCCCGAGGCGGTGGCGGATGCGCTGGCGGACTTCGCGCGGAGCCTGCCGCGATGAACGCCCGCTACGACCGCCGCCAGCTGCGTCGCGCCTTCGGCCGCGCCGCGGAGAGCTACGAGGCCGCCGCCGTCCTCCAGCGCGAGGTCGAGGCGCGCCTGTTGGAATCCCTGGACTACCTCGACGACCGCGTGCCGGCGCGGGTGCTCGACCTCGGCGCCGGTCCCGGCCGCGCCAGCGCGGCGATGAAGAAGCGCTGGCCGCGTTCCGAGGTGATCGCGCTCGACCAGGCCCTGCCTATGCTGCGCCACGCGCGCCGCCACAGCGGCTGGCTGCGCCCGTTCCGCCGGGTCTGCGGCGACGCGGCCGCGCTGCCGTTCCGCGACGAGGCCTTCGACGTGGTGTTCTCCAGCCTCTGCCTGCAATGGGCCGACGACCTGCCGGCCACGCTCGCCGAGGTGCGCCGCGTGCTGCGGCCGGGCGGGCTGTTCCTGATGTCGACCTTCGGGCCCGGCACCCTGGCGGAGCTGCGCGAGGCCTTCGCCGCGGTCGACGGCGCGCCGCACGTGAGCCGCTTCGAGCCCATCCAGCGCATCGGCGACGCCTTCGTCGCGGCCGGCTTCCGCGACCCGGTGCTCGACCAGGACACCTTCACCCTGACCTACCCCGACGTGCCGACCCTGATGCGCGAGCTGCGCGCCATCGGCGCGACCAACGCCGCCGCCGACCGCCACCGCGGCCTCACCGGCAAGGACCGCATGCGCGCGGTGTTCGCGGCCTACGAGCCGCTGCGCTGCGAAGGCGTGCTGCCGAGCACCTGGGAAGTCGTCTACGCCCAGGCCTGGGGACCCGAGCCCGGTGCGCCGCGTCGCGGTGCCGGCGGCGGCGAGATCGCCAGCGTGCCGCTGGCCGCGATCCCGATCCGCCGGCGGACGCCGCCGGCGTGAGCGGCGCGCGCGTCGCGCTCGCGGCGGTCGCCTGCGGCCTGCTCTCGGCGCTGTTCTTCACCACGACCTACGTGCTCAATCGCGCCGCCGCGGTGGACGGCGGCGACTGGCTGTGGACGGCGGCGCTGCGCTACCTGCTGACCCTGCCGATGCTGTGGGCATGGATGGCCTGGCGCGGCCGCGGCAGGCCGCAGGCCGGCACCGGCCCGGTGCTGGCCGCCCTGCGCGCCGCGCCGATGGGCTGGCTGGCGTGGAGCGGCATCGGCTTCGTGCTGTTCTACGTCGCCCTGACCTGGGCTGCGGCGAGCGGCCCCTCGTGGCTGGTCGCCGGCACCTTCCAGGTGACCGTCGTGGCCGGCATGCTCTGCGCGCCCTTCCTCTACCGCGACGCGCGCGCCCGGGTCCCGGGCGTGGCCTACGCGGTCGGCGGGCTCGTGCTCGGCGGCGTGGCCCTGATCCAGCTCGGCCACGCCGGCGGCGCCTTCGATCTCGCCGCCGCGCTCGCCTTCGCCAGCGTGCTGGTCGCCGCCTTCGCCTATCCGCTCGGCAACCGCGGCCTGCTGCTCCACCTGGAACGCGACGCGGTGCGGCTCGACGCGACCCAGCGGGTGTTCGGCATGACGCTGGCGAGCCAGCCGGTCTGGCTGCTGCTGGCGGGCATCGCGCTGTGGCGCAGCGGACTCCCCGGCTGGCCGCAGGTCGCGCTGGCCGCCGGCGTCGCCCTGTCCGCCGGGATCGTCGCGACCATCCTGTTCTTCCGCGCGACCGGCATGGTCGCCGACCGCCCGGCGGCGCTGGGCGCGGTCGAGGCGATGCAGGCAGCCGAGATCCTGTTCGCGGTGCTGCTGGGGGCGCTGCTCCTGGGCGAACCCTGGCCGCGCGGGCTCGCGCTGCTGGGGGCCTGCGTGGTCGTGGTCGGCATCCTCGCCTTCGCCCGCGTGGCCGCGCGCGAGGCGGCCGTCGATCCGCGGGCGCTGGCGGGCGACCGCGGCGCCTGAGGCCGCGGGCGCGGGCTCAGCCCTCGACCTGTCGGGTCCAGTCGCCCAGGTTGTAGTAGTTGGTGACGCGCGCGATGCGGCCGTCGCGGATCTCGAAGAAGGCGCCGGCCGGCAGCACGTAGGTCTGGCCGCGCGCGGGCGGCAGGCCCTCGTCGGTGGCCTTGTAGGTGCCGTGCACGACGAACTCCGCGCTGGCGCGGCTGCCGTCGTCCGAGGCCATCACCACGATGTCCCGGAGCTGCTCGGCATAGCAGCGCTCCATGTGGGCGAGGAAGGCGCGGAAGGCGGCCACGCCGGTCTGGCGTTCGCCCTGGTTGATGTCGTGGACCACGTCGTCGCTGAGGCGGGCGAGCATGCCCTCCCAGTCGCCGGCGTTGAAGGCGGCGTAGTAGCCGCCGACGAGTTCGATGCTCTGGCTGCGGGCCATGCGGTGCTCCCGGACGGAAAGCCCGCAGGATAGCGGGCGCGGCGGCGTCGGATCGATGGCCCTTCCTGCAGTCGGCAGCCGATTTCAGGCGGTCGCGTGCCGCAGCCGCGCCCACAGCGCCTCGGCGTGGTCGCGGTGGAAGAAGTAGACCTCGCGCGCGAGGAACTCGCCGCGCACGCGCCAGGAGCGGAAGCGCGTGGTCGGCGTGGGCGACCCGGTGGCGTCGATGCCGGCCTCGCGCGCCAGGCGCAGGGCGCGGGCCATGTGCAGCGGGTCGCTGACGACCACCGCGGTGCGCAGGCCGTTCTCGCGCAGCAGGCGGGCGGCCTCGTCGAGGTTGCCGCGGGTCGTGGTGGAGACGGTCTCGATCAGGATGTCCTCGTCCGGCACGCCCTGGGCGTGCGCGTAGCGCTGGGCCACCTGGGACTCGGCGTAGGCCGCGCCGTTGCCGTAGCCGCCGGTGAAGACCAGCGCGCGCACCCGGCCGCTGCGGTAGAGGTCGACGCCATGGCGGATGCGTTCCTCGAACACCGGCGACGGCCGCACGTGGTAGGCGGCGGCGCCGAGCACGATGGCCGCGTCGCGCGGGGCGTCGTCGTCGCGCTCGCCGACGTACACGATGTAGGCGGCCACGCCGAGCACCCAGGCGACGCCGAGCAGGACGAGCCGCACCAGCACGCCGAACGGCCCGCCCCAGCGCCGCGCCCTGGCCCGTCGCCGCCGGCTCATGCGGCCGCGTCCCCTGTCGTGTGCGGACGGCCCTGCCTCACGCGCGGTACCGCTCAGGCCGCCCGCGCGAAGGGGAGCGCGTCGAGGTCGACGTTGCCCCCGGAGAGGATCAGACCCACGCGGCGGCCGGCGAACCGCTCCGGGTAGCGCAGCACCGCCGCCAGGGTCACCGCTGCCGACGGCTCGATGGCCTGCTTCAGGCGCTCCCAGACCAGGCGCATGGCCGCCACCACCTCGGCGTCGTCGACCAGCAGCACGCCCGCGGCGTGCTCGCGCAGGATGGCGAAGGTGAGCGTGCCCAGCTCCGCGCGCAGGCCGTCGCACACCGTCTCCGCGCGGCGCCCGACGATGCGCGTGCCGCCGGCCAGCGAGTCGTGCGCGTCGCGCGCGCCCTCGGGTTCGGCGCCGAACACGCGGATGCCGGGATCCTGCGCGTGCGCGGCCAGCGCGGTGCCCGACAGCAGGCCGCCGCCGGAGACCGGCGCGACCACGGTGTCGAGTCCCGGGGCCTGGCGCAGCAGTTCCAGCGTGGCGGTGGCCTGGCCCGCGATCACCCGCGCGTCGTTGAAGGGATGCACCAGCGCGCCGCCGGTCTCGCGCAGCACCTCGGCGGTGGCCGCGTCGCGCGAGGCCTGGTCGTGCTCGCAGAGCACGACGCGCGCGCCGAAGTCGCGGATCGCCGCGAGCTTGATCGCCGGCGCCGTGCGCGGCACCACCACGGTGGCCGGGATCCCGCGCAGCCGGCAGGCCAGGGCGACCGCCGCGCCGTGGTTGCCGGAACTCTGGGTGACCACGCCGCGCGCCGCGTCCTCGTCGGACAGCGAGAACACCGCATTGGCCGCGCCGCGGAACTTGAAGGCGCCGATGCGCTGCAGGTGCTCGCACTTGAAGTGCAGGCTGCAGCCGGCGAGGGCGTCCAGCGAGGCCGAGCGCAGCACCGGCGTGACCTGCGCCAGCGGCGCGATCCGCGCGGCGGCGTTCTCGATGTCGGCGAGGCTCGGGACGTGGGCGGTCGGGTCCATCGGGGTCGGCCGGCGGGCGCGGAAGGGCGCACTAGCTTAGAGCGTGCCGCGGCCGGGCGTGAGACAGGGTGGTTTGGGGAGGGGGAGGCGGGGGAGTGGGTGAGGGGAGAAGCGGGCTTGGGGCTTGGGGCTTGGGGCTTCGGGCTTCGGGAAGCGGGAAGCGGGAAGCGGGAAGCGGGAAGGGTGGGGCGGGAAACGGAATCGGGACTTGATGGCTGCTGCCGAGCCGCAGGGGCTGGCCGTAGGAGCGACTTCAGTCGCGACGACGTCGCTTGCGGCTGCCCTTCTGGTCGCGACTGAAGTCGCTCCTGCAGGGTTTGGGGAGGGGCGTTTTCCGGGCGGCGAGTGAAAAAGGTGGAGCGGGAATCGGGATCTGACGGGTGCTGCCGAGCCGCAG